>CAYOGX010000463.1:0-4836 GCA_964403235.1 uncultured Planctomycetales bacterium
TGGTGTTCCTCGGACGGTGTCACGTGGCGTTTGGTCACCCCGACGGCGGGCTGGACCCACGGCGACCTGCCGACCACGCTGGTGTTCGACGACAAGATGTGGCTGATGGGCGGGTGGTACGGCGGCCGAATGCCCGTCGCGTCCGCGAGCAATGAGGTCTGGTCGTCTGCCGACGGCGCCCAGTGGCATCGGGTCACAGCCCGCGCCGGTTGGAGCCCGAGGCTCGGCGCCGGCGGCGTGGTGTTCCGGGACAAGATGTGGATCCTCGGCGGTGGCGAACGGTACTTCGATGGCCAGAAGCGTCACCTCCGCAGCGACGTGTGGCGTTCCAGCGACGGGGCTCAGTGGAAACAGGTGACCGCCAAGGCCACCTGGCCGGGACGGGCCTATCACGGCGCGCTCGCCTTTGGCGACAAGATGTACGTCTTCGGCGGCGGCAACTACCGCCCCGACTACCTCGGCTACAACGACGTCTGGAGCTCCGCGGACGGCGAGCACTGGACCCAGGTCACCGACCACGCCCCGTGGTCGCCCCGCATCTGGTTCTCGGCCGTCGTCTACCGAAACGCGATGTGGGTCCTCGGCGGCTGGTCGGACCACCCCTCGAAGAACTGGAACGACGTGTGGTACACCACTGACGGCGCGACCTGGAAGCAACTGGCGGCCGAGACGGTGTGGTCGCCCAGGCACGAGCAGTCGGCCTACGTCTACAAGGACAAGCTATGGATCGCCGGCGGCAACCCCTGGCCGCTCGTCAACGACGTCTGGCGAATCGACGTCCCCAAGTCATGGCTCAAGAAATGAATGAACCGGAATGGACGAGGTGCCTCGCTGGGTGCCATGGGCAAACGCGTTTGCCCGTGCCGCAATCCAGAGCCAACCGGCGTCCGACGTCCTTAGCCTCCGGTTGGCACGGTGAACCTTGCGTCCGGTTGCGGTTGCGGGTATCTGGGATCATGGGCCCTGGTCTTGGCGCAAGGGGACGGGGGTCGGAAGGTTCAGGTCCAAGCCCCATCGGTGAAGGGAACCAGCATGAGCAAGCGAGTCATGGTAAGCGCACGACGGATATTGGCGGCGATGGCGGTGGCCATGGTCGTCGCGGGCATCGTCGGCGTGACGCACGCCGCAGCCAAAGAGAAAAACGACAAGCGGCCGAACATCTTGTTCATCTTTACCGACGACCACGCCGCGCATGCCATCAGCGCCTACGGATCGAAGATCAACAAGACGCCGAACCTGGACCGACTGGCCCGCGAGGGCATGCTGTTTCGAAACTGCTTCTGCACCAACTCGATCTGCGCGCCGAGCCGGGCGGTGATCCTGACCGGCAAGCACAGCCACGTCAACGGCGTGATCGACAACCGCGTCCGCTTCGACGGCTCGCAGCAGACGTTCCCCAAGCTGCTCCAACGGGCCGGCTACCAGACCGTCATGCTCGGCAAGTGGCATCTCAAGTCCGACCCGACGGGGTTTGACTACTGGAAGGTTCTCTACGGACAGGGGCCGTACTACAATCCGCCGCTCAAGACGCCCACCGGCAGAGAGAAGAACACCGGCTACACCACGGACATCATCACGGACGTGGCCCTGGACTGGCTGAAAAGCAAGCGCGACAAGGCCAGGCCGTTCATGATGATGTACCAGCACAAGGCGCCGCACCGAAACTGGCAGCCCGGGCCCAAGTACCTGACGATGTACGACGACGTGACCATCCCCGAGCCGGCCACGCTGTTCGACGACTGGTCCAACCGCACCTCCGCGTGCAAGGTCCAGGAGATGACCGTCGCCGAGCACCTCGACCAGAACGATCTGAAGCTCAAGCCGCCGGGCAACCTCACGCCCGCCCAGCTCAAGACCTGGAAGGCGGCCTACGACCCCAAGAACGAGGCGTTCACGAAAGCCAAGCTGACCGGCAAGGACCTGGTCCGATGGAAGTACCAGCGGTACCTCAAGGACTACCTTCGCTGCATCGCGTCGGTGGACGACAACGTCGGGCGGATCCTGGCGTATTTGGACGAATCGGGCCTGGCCGACAACACCGTCGTGATCTACAGCTCCGATCAGGGCTTCTACCTGGGCGATCACGGCTGGTTCGACAAGCGATGGATGTATGAGGAATCGCTGCGGATGCCGTTGATGGTCCGTTGGCCCGGCAAGATCAAGCCCGGCTCGGTCGACGGGCACCTGGTGCAAAACCTGGACTTCGCCGAGACGTTCCTGGACATCGCCGGGGTCAAGCCGCCGGCGGACATGCAGGGCCGGTCCATCGTCCCGCTGCTAAAGGGGCGGGCCCCCGACGACTGGCGCAAGTCGGTCTATTACCACTACTGGGAATACCCCGCCGTTCACATGGTGCACCGTCATTACGGCGTGCGGACCCCGCGCTACAAGCTGATCCACTACTACCTGCTCAAGGAGTGGGAGCTGTTCGACCTCGAGAAGGATCCGGACGAGCTGAAGAGCGTGTACGACGACCCGGCCTACGCGGACGTCGTCAAGCGGCTCAAGGCCGAGCTGACGCGGCTCCAAAAGCAGTACAAGGACACCGAGCCGGAGGCGTCGCGGTCGAGCTACGGGCAGCGCGACCTCCGCAGGCTGGCCAAGCGGGTCAAGCTCGAGCGCGTGCTGCAGCTCGACAAGCCCGACTCGAAGGCACGCAAGCACCTCGACCCGTCGGCCAAGCCGCTGACGGTCGGGGCGCGGTGCACGCCGGCCGCGGGCGACGGGGTGCTGATCGCCCAGGGCGGCGGTGCGCTGGGATACAGCCTGTACCTCAAGGGCGGCCTGCCGCACTTCGCGGTCCGAAACGACGGACACTTGGCACAGGTGATCGGCAAGCGGAAGCTGCGGATGAATCAATCGGTGCACCTGGCCGGCGTGCTCGGCGCCGACGGCAAGCTCAGCCTGTACGTCGACGGCAAGCGTGTGGCCAAGGCCAACGGGCAGTTCATCACAAAGAAACCGTCCGACGCGCTGAGCATCGGCGCCGACACCGGCTCGGCCGTCGGCAAGTACGACGCGCCGATGCCGTTTGAGGGCGAGCTGACGGACATCCGCATCTACTGGGGCGTGCTCGACGACGCGTCGCTGGGCCCCTGGGCCGGGCAAAGCAAGTAGGTACGTAGAGCCGGCTGTGCCGGCCCATTGCTGAAAGTAAAGCTCCGGCCGGCACAGCCGGCCCTACCGCGCCCATCCGCCAATACCGGCGAGGTTACGCTGAGACGATCGTCAGCTCTGCCTTGCGCTTCCGGGCGCCGGGCTGATTGAGTCCGTGTTCCATCATCTCAATCGCGGGGGCCTCGAAGATGCGTTGGCCACAGGTTCGGCAGACCAGCGCGGTGATGTTCTGAAAGAGGATGTGGCGGTTTCCCCGCCGTCGGTAGACGCGGACCCGCCGGCGAGTCAACGCCTCGCCACAATGCTCGCATCGCTGGCCGGGCTTGGACCTATTTGACTTCATACACTGTTATGATACGAACCAGTTGTGAGCCGATCAAGCGACCGACCAGTCTTACCGGGCGACCATCCACGCTACGACCTTCGATCTCATACTTCCGCTGCCGCGGCCATTTTCGCCGCGTTCGCCCCGTTGCAAGGCACGATAGGAGATCGTTGAGCGTAAGCACGTCCTCATCCATCGACTCGATCGCATGATCGGTCAGCTGATAGCACCGCGCAAGAACAAGATTCAGCAACCGCCGAGCGATCTTCATGTTGCACCGAGAGCAGCCGCAAACATCGAGGCCTATCCGCTTGTAGCTTCGCCGCCAGGAGGCGTCAAGACAAAGTAAGTCCGGGCGCGCTTGGAGATCGGCGCCTGCTTTGAGGAGCCACTTAGCTGTGTTAGGATACGCCTCGGCACGAACACTTTCTATTGGAGGCGCTTCCCATGCAACAGACCCAGCAACCGGTTAGTGAGTCCGATGGCGTGACACGTCGGCGTTTTCTCCGCGCCGCCGCTGCGAGCACGGCGATGGCAACGGGCGTGAAGATCTCGCGCGCCGCGGCCGGGGCCAACGAGACGCTCGGCATTGGCTTCATCGGTGTCGGCGGGCGCGGGGCGTCCCACATTCACACGGTTCGCGGGCTAATCAAGGCGGGCGAGAAGGCCAAGATCGTCGCGGTCTGTGACGCCTACGGGCCGCGGATGAAACAACACGCGGAGAAGAATCAGGCCAAGGCCTACAAAAAGCACGGTGACCTCTTGGCTGACAAGGACGTCGACGTCGTCTGCATCTCCTCGCCCGACCGGCTCCACCTGCCGCAGGCCATCGACGCGGTCCGCGCCGGCAAGGACGTCTACTGCGAAAAGCCCATGGGCCATTGGTCGCAGATCACCGAGGCCAAGCTCTTCCGCGACGAGACGCTCAAGCACCGTCGCGTGGTGCAGGTCGGCACGCAGGGCACGTCCAGCGCGATCTGGGGCGAGGTGGGCGAGCTGATCCGCAAGGGCGCGATCGGCCAGCCGCGGCACGTCCAGGCCGGTTACTACCGCAACGGCGACTGGGGCGAGCGGATGCGCATCCCCGACCCCAACGCCAAGCCCGGGCCCGAGCTCGACTGGCAGGCCTTCCTCGGCGACGCGCCGAAGGTGCCCTTCAGCGTCGAGCGGTTCTTCAGTTGGCGAATGTTCCTCGACTACTCCGGCGGGCCGAGCACCGACCTGCTCCCCCACGTCTTCACGCCGTTCGTTTACATGCTCCGGCTGGGCTGCCCCTCGCTGGCGGTCGCATCCGGCGGCATCTTCCAGTACACGGGCTACGGCCGCGAGGTGCCCGACACGTTCAACATGTGTCTGGACTATCCCGAGAAGCTCTCGGTCGTGTTGGTCTGCAC
>CAYOGX010000464.1:0-4830 GCA_964403235.1 uncultured Planctomycetales bacterium
CATCCAAGTTAGCCTCGATCAGACGACCCAATGTCAGGGCATCAGCGCGTTGTTTGGGATCCGCCAGCGCCTCGCCGACGATTCGCAAGCCGTCCAACATCTGCGCCCGCAGGGCACTGGACAGCCCACTACGCTCGATGGCGGACGCCAGCCCATCGAGATCGAAATCCGGCTGCGCAGGTGCGCCGCCCTTGTGTGGGTCGGGGAGATTACGTTCAGGCCAGGCCGGCGGCAGATCCAGTTTGGACGAGTCCACGCGCCCCGGTGCTGCCATCAAGACGATCGATCGGACGACCGGGCCCATCAGCTTGTCGAGCGCCTTCGGGTCCGCCAGCTCGGTGGGCAGATCGCGGCCAGCGATCTGGGCCAACAACGAGACTCCTTGAAGCCGCGCCTCCGCCGTGCGACGTTTCTCCGCGACGCTGGCATCGTTCGATGACGCAGGCAGCCCAGCCAGGTCGTGCTCCCACAGACCGATCTGGCCGACGAGCTCATCCAGCCCGTCCAGACCCGACTTGAGCACGTCGGCGCGGGCGGCGATCAGGGACCGCATCGCGACATCCTCTTGCTCAACCGCCCGGGTGTACAGGTAGTGGACGAGGATGCGGAAGTTGATCTTGGCCTCGAGTGCCCTGGCCGTCGCTCCGGTGACCCGCCCGCGCTCGGCGAACAGTCGGGCCAGATCGAGCTCGGCCCCACGTTGCTCGTAGCTCAAACGGCTGACCCGTTCATAGGGCACCTGCTCAGCCGCGTGCCCCGACGTGAGACCCACCGCCATCCAGGCCATGACCAACAGGCGTCGGGTCCAGATCCTCACGCCGAAGCGAGCCGCCATCAGTGCGCATCTCCTCAAGAGCAGAGGCCATTATAGGATGACGCATCCCCGCCGCAACGCCGCCCGAATCGAGGTAGAATGTACGCGGAGAACCTGGGCATGCGGATCTTCGTGACGGGCGGTACGGGACTGATCGGGCGGCGACTGGTCCCTCGGTTGACCGACCGCGGTGACCAGGCGGTGGTGTTGAGCCGGTCGTCGGTCGGCGGCCGATTCGACGACGCCGGCGTTGTCGCCGTTCAGGGCGATCCCACGCAACCGGGCGAATGGCAGGCCTCGTTGGCTGAGTGCGACGCCGCGGTCAATCTGGCCGGCGAGAACATCATGGCCAGACGGTGGAACGCCGAGCACAAACGTCGCATCCGCGACAGTCGCATCCAGGCCACGCGGCGGGTGGTCGAGGCGATCGGGCAGTCGGGTGGCCGCTGCAAGACGTTGGTGAACGGCTCGGCCATCGGGTACTACGGTTCGCGAGGCGACGAGCGGCTGGAGGAGTCGGCCGGTCCGGGCCGTGATTTCCTGGCCGACGTTTGTACGGCCTGGGAGGCCGAGGCCGAACCCGCGACACAACACGGCGCCCGCGTGGTCTGCGTGCGGACCGGTGCGGTGTTGGATCCCGCGGGCGGGGCGTTGGCTCAGATGCTGCCGATGTTCCGCCGGTTCCTCGGTGGGCCGGTCGGGTCCGGCCGGCAGTGGTTCAGTTGGATCCACTATGCGGACCTGGTGGGTCTGTTCTGCCTGGCGCTGGACGACCAGGAGGTGTCCGGCCCCATCAACGGGACGTCGCCGAATCCGGTCACCAATCGCCAGTTTGCGCGCGCGCTCGGCCGGGCGCTAAGGCGTCCGAGTCTGTGCCGCGCTCCAACCCGTGTGCTACGGCTGGCGCTCGGCGAGGCGGCCGATGTCGTTCTGGCCAGCCAACGGGTCGTACCGCAAGTGGCCCTCAATCGAGGCTACCCGTTCCAATTCGGCCAGCTCGACGCCGCCCTGGCGGATTTGATTGCGTAGCCGGCGTCCCATGGCCAGGGGCAGGCGCGCCGTCTCACACGGAACTCAACCCACGAGCGTGATTACCGCGGGAAACGTGTACCTGACGGCGATGAACAACAGGGCTACCGCCACGATGAGCTTGATGGCAGTGGTGGGCACGCGCTTCTGGAGTCGGGCGCCGAGATAGATCCCCGCCATGCCGCCCAGACCGAACAACGCGCCGAGCAACCAGTCCGGCGAGGCGTTGACGGTGTCGCCGACGGGCACGAAGGCGTAGCACAGGGCCGCCGCGATAGACGAGACCCAGGTCGAGAACAGGGCCGCACCCGAGACTACGTAGACGGGCAGGTTCAACACCGAGATGCAAAACGGCGCCATGATCGCCCCCCCGCCGATCCCGTAGGTGCCCCCCACGACGCCGACGACGAGGGACAGGAAGAACACGGGCGCGGTGCCAAAGACGTAGGTCTGGCCCTGGAAGTGGATGGTGGCGGTGAAGGCCCCGAGTGTCCCGCCGGTGATCCGCCCCGATTCCTGACGCGGACGGGGCGGCTCATCATCGCCCCGACGCCGAAGCCCCGAGGCCACGTCGTAGATCAGTCGAACGCCCATGTAGCCCAGGACCAGCCCGACGAACAACCGGAAGTGCTCCGGATCGGGCAGGTACGTGACGCGGAGGTAATACCCCAGGAACATTCCGGGCACCGTGCCCGCCACGAGCAGCACGAACAGCGGCCAGGCCAGTCGTCCCTCCCGTACGTGTCGATAGACGCCGACCGGGATGGCCACGACGTTGTACACGAAGTTCGTCGCGCTGACGCCCGGGGCGGCGTAGCCCAATACGCTCATCTGAAACGGCAGCAGGACAAACGCGCCGGACAGCCCGCCCATCGACGTCAACGACGAGATCACCAACATCACCAGCGGCGGGAGGAAGACGTACGTCTCCACGCCGGAGACACCGAAGCGATACAGAAATGCGTCCATCAGGCGCAGCCCCCGGTAGATGACCGGATCAGCGTAACGGGGACGGCGGGCCTGGTCCAGGTAAACCGTCGGGGTTGGCGCTCGGACGGCATCCAGCACGCTCGACGCACGCTTCTGTTTTGACCGGGGATCTGATATACGTGAGCGCAAGGATGGTTGCCGGTAGCCATCCGGTTACACATCGCTGCGTTGGTGCGGATCGTGAATACGGCGCCGGTTAGGTCCGATATGCTGTCGAAACAACTGCGTCCCGAGCGGCTGGCCGCGATCGGTGAGCCGTTCAGCGCGGGGTTTTTCGCCGAACCGGATGCGCCGATTCTGGCCCGCGTGGCCGACGGGCTGCGGCGGTTCGTTTGGGCGGTGGCGCTCGAGCCGTATCGGGGCGAGCGGCTGTACCCGACCGGCGAGGCGGTATGGCATCGTCCGCCGGAGATGATCGTCCGGTGGCATTACGTTTCGATCACGGGACTCGACGCGGACGTCCTGGCCGCCAAGCGCGAGGCGTTCGCCGGCGACACCGAGAAGCTGGGGACGTTGGACGCGCTGGAGGCGTTCTGGCGAGCGTATCCACCCGCGGGCGGGTATACACACAGCATTCCCCACTACGCACGAATGCTGGCCGACGGGTTGAGCGGCACGGAGGGTCGGGTCGCGACAGGCCTGCGTCGAGCGGAACGCGACGGCGACGAGGAGCGGTGCGCGTTCTATCGGGCGATGGCCACTGTGGTGGACGTGGGGCGGATCCTGCACGAGCGGTTCGTCGAGCAGATCGCGGCGGCCGACTTCGACAATGCGTCGCTGCAGGCCAATCAGCAGCGCTTGCTCGAGGCCTACGAGTTGGTGCCCGAACAGCCGGCCGGGACGTTCTACCAGGCAATGGTGGCGACGAACTTCTACTACTACCTCGACGGGCCGGACGACCTGGGCCGGTTCGACCAGTTCATGTATCCGTACTACGAGGCCGACCTCGCGGGGAGGCGACTGACGCGGGACGAGGTCGTCGAGCTGGTGGGGCAACTGTGGCAGAACACGGACGACGCCTACGCGTGGAACACAGCCATCGGCGGGTCCCGGCCGGACGGGACGCGCGGCGATAACGAGCTGACGGTAATGTGTCTGGAAGCAGCGCGTGGACGTCGTCGGCCGAACCTGGCGCTGCGGATCCGCAAGGATACGCCGCAGGCTGTCTGGGACGCGGCCATCGAGACGATCGGCACGGGCTGTGGGCTGCCGGCGCTCTACTGCGAGGAGAACTACGTCCGCGCGATCCACGAGGCCCACCTGAACCTGACCGACGAGGACATGCACCGGTTCGCGTTCGGCGGCTGCACAGAGCTGATGATCGACGGCCGCAGCAACGTCGGGTCGCTGGACGGCGATTTCAACCTCCCCAAGCTGCTGGTCGATTCGCTTCACGAGGACCTGGGCGGCTGCGGGTCGTTCGGAGCGTTTTACGAGGCGTTCAAGCGTCGGTGTGCGGCTGCGACCGGTGAGCAGGCGGATTCGATATCCGCCGCACAGCGTCGCAAGGCCCTGTGGCATCCGCAGCCGATCCGATCGCTGATGATCAACGACTGCGTGCGGCGCGGCTGGGAGTACGCGGCCGGCGGGGCGCGGTACAATTGGTCGGTCGTCAACGTCATGGGGCTGGGCAACGCGGTCGATTCACTGTGCGCCGTTCGCGAGGTGGTCTTCGAGAAGCGCGAGCTGACCGCAACTGAGCTGATCGAGATCCTCGACCGTGACTACGAGGGGGCAGAGCAGTGGCGGCAGCGTTTCAACCGATGTCCGCGGTACGGCAACGGCGACGCACGGGCGGACGATCTGGCCCGCGACCTGTCGGCGTACGTCTTCGGTCAATGGCAGCGTTTCGCGCCGTGGCGGGGCGGGAAGTTCCTGCCGGCGTGCCTCATGTTCACGACCTACGCGAGGTTCGGCGAGCCGGTGTCGGCCACGCCGGACGGACGGGGCCAGGGCCAGCCGATACCCCGGGCTTGTTGAAAAAAGTCGATACTTTT
>CAYOGX010000465.1:0-4829 GCA_964403235.1 uncultured Planctomycetales bacterium
TAACGGGCCATGATCTCCGCCTCGGAAAGCACCCGCTTGTGGATCCTCACATCGTCGATGAGACCGTTAAGGTACTCCCGACCGTCGTGGTAGCGCCCGATGTAGAGCGGAATGGACTCCGAAGGCCTCGGGACGCCCTTCACGTCCGCCGACGCCCTCTCGATCCCGTCCACGTAGGTCAGCAGCTTGCCCCCGGCTTGATCGTAGACGGCCGCAACATGGTGCCACACGGCGGCCTGGATGACCGGTTCCTCGTCGTACAGGGTGTACGGCTCCACGCCGCCGTTGTGGAAGTAGAGGGCACCGTCGTTCTGTGCGATGACATATCCGGTCTGGCCGCCAACGTAGTTCCCGACATAGACCTGCCAGCCCAGCTCGTCCCGGTGCTTGACCCACAGTTCCATTGAGAAGCTACCCGTAAGCTTGAATGCGGGCGAGTTCCCGCAGTCGACGTAGTCGTCCACGCCATCGAACTGTAGCGCGTATCCCCCTTCCACCTTGACCCGTTTGGCGCCATGGATCTTGCCGTGATGCCCGTGGCCGCTCTTGTCCCGAGCGATCGGGGCGACGCGATCCTCGAAATCGTAGTGGGCGATCAGGCCCTTGTCCTTGACTTCCGCGGCCGTCGCCGACGCGAGGGGAATGGCGATCGCCAGCGTTAGCCCGACAACGCGTGATTGCGGAGACGAGTGTTTGATGAGGATCATTCTGTTCCTCCGGGCGGCCAGCGGGCTCGGTCCGTTCGGTCCGCGTGGTGTGCCGCGCGATGCTAACAGGCCGAACGGACTGCCGCAACGCGACCACTCGTTGCCTCGGGAGACGCGCTTCGCGCTCCCTTGGGTCGCGCTTGCGTCAGCGCCGGGGGTGCGTTCATGCCATCCGCGGGGTCGACACCGGACCCGACCTGCGGAACTAGAACCCCACCCCGGTCAGGACCTTTCGCAGCACGGCCGCCGAGTTCTGGAGGGCTTGGCGCTCGAGTTCGGTGATGGGCAGCTCGATGACGCGGTCGACGCCACCGCTATCCAGGACGACCGGTAGCGACAGGCAAACGTCCTGGATGCCATATTGGCCTTGTAGCAGGGTGCTGGCCGTTACGATCGTGTGCTGGTCGCGGAGGATGGCCTCGATCATCCAGGTCGCGCCCAGGGCGATGGCGTAGTACGTCGAGCCCTTCAGACGGATGATCTCGTAGGCGGCGTTCTTGACGCGTTCGAAGGCCTCGTCCAGCGTCTGTTGGGTGCATTGCACGCCGCTTTCCCGGCAGAACAGGGGGAACTCCATGCCGGCCACTTTGGTCTGGCTCCACACGGGCACCTCACTGTCGCCGTGCTCGCCGATGACGTAGGCGTGGACGTTCCGCGGGTCGACCTTGCAGACGGCGCTGAGCTCATAGCGGAATCGGGCCGTGTCCAGGACCGTGCCCGCCCCGAGCACCTGTTGCCAGGGCAGACCCGAGATCTTCATCGTCGCGTAGGTCAGCGCGTCGACGGGGTTCGACACGATCAAGATGATGGCGTCGGCTGCGACGGCGACCAGGCGCGGCACGATGTCCTTGAAGATCTCGACGTTCCGCCCGACCAGGTCCAGTCGGGTCTCGCCCGGCTTCTGGGCCAGGCCGGCCGTGATCACGATGACGTCCGAGTCGCCGCAGTCGTCGTAGTCCCCGGCGATGACCTCGGTGGGGGCGCTGAACGGCAGGGCGTGCTGGATGTCCATGGCCTCGCCCAGTGCGCGGTCCTTGTTGATGTCGACGAGGACGACGTCTCCCGCCGTGCGACGCACGATCAGCGTGTAGGCCAACGACGACCCGACCATGCCCGCACCAATGATGGAGACCTTCGGCGGATTGCGGCGTCGCTGTTCGGTTGAGTTGCTTGTGGCCATGGGTTCCTCCCGGACGTTTGCCCTTTTCCGTTCGACGGTGTGTTGCGCATTGTAGACGGCAGCGAGCAGTACCCGCTATGCCGTCTCGCAGGACAGTGGCTCAAAAGGCCACCTGTAGCTGCACGCGGAGCATGTTGATCTCGTCGTTCTGACTCCAATTGGAGGATGACGAGCTGATCGGGGCCTCGGCGATGCGGGTGAAGTCGGCCTGAAGCAGGACGTTGTAGCTGCCCCATGGGAAGTAGTTCACGCCGAAGGTGTACTCCCAGACGTCGTCGCCGTCGTTGTCCCACACCCCGCCGAGACGAGCGGCGAGCTCGAGCTTCTTGGGGATGATAAAGTAGCCCGCCTGCACGTAGCCGCCCTGTTGATGGGTCGTATCGTTGCGGCCGGTCAGGCGCTCCCAATCGCTGAACGCGCTGTCGCCGTCGATGGCTCGGAGCCAGTACTCGGCCGTCGCGGAGAAACCTCGATACCGGAAGGCGGCGTCGGCACCGAATTGGGACAGGTCGGCGCCGGTCAGATCGGCCATGGCGTTGCCGCCGAGCCCGCGCCCCCGTCGGATCCGGTCGGGGATGCTGTAGGGGACGTTGGGGCGCCGGTCCCCGTTATCGTCCTGGTAGGCGAAGCTGAACCCCGCCTCCAACTGCGGGTCCTTGGAATAGGCCAGATCGCTTTCGGTCCGGATCGGCCCGCCGAGGATGTGCGCCACCAGCCGGGCGGCATAAGCGAAGTTGGTGTCCAGTTGCTCACGACTAGGACTGTCGTGCGGGTTGTCAATGCCGTTGGTGACCGCCACCGCGTAGCTCAGCCGTTTGACAAGCGTGCCGTGGAGGATGGCGTTGATCGATCGGATGAGGTTGAAAATCTCGTTGGGCAGCGAACGGTTGATGAATTGCAGGTTGGACTTGCTGACAAGCCGCTGCCGGCCAAAGGGGATCTTCAGCAAACCTGCGGTGAGCTTGACCTCGTCAGCGAACGCGTAGGTCGCGTAGGCGTCCCACGTCCGCCAGCCATTGGCGTTGTCCGTATCACCGTCCACCTGGAGCTTGTACGTCAGTCGCGGCGTGTGAATGTGCCCTGTTAGGATCAGACGCAGCTCCTCGACCTCGAACCCGTTGATGTCGTCCTGCCTCTGACGCCCCGCCTGTCGAGGATTGTCGGATTGCCGGTTCTGACCCGTCCACCGGACGCGGATCAGGCCGTTGACGTTGAGCAGAAACGCCTCGTCCGCGCTCTTGATGTAGAAGCCCTTATCGTACCCGGCCTGCTGGAGGTCGGGATAGAGCTGTTCACGAAATCCGGCGTCGTCCATCAGGTCGCGGACGACCTGGCGGACCTCCGCGACCCGCGCGGCCTCGCTCGACGGGGCGTGAACTGACGCAACCCGGTCCTTGAGTGACCGGATCCGAGCCCGCTGCGTCTCGAGCAGCCCCTCGAGCCGTTCGACCTGGTCAACGAGCGGTCCGGCCGGCTCCTCGACCGTTCCCTTGATGGCCTGGACATCGCCCTGCCCGAAGACCGACAACGGCAGCAACCCCACGGCCACAAGGATTCCCAACAGCACGCCTACTCCGTTCCGCAAACTGTCCGGCATTCGCCTTGTTCCCTCCGTGCAGCATCAGTGGAGATATGCCTCCCAAGCGCCACTCGCCGAGGACCCGCACCCGGACACGCGACCAAAGTGGCAATGACCCTACCGGCCCAATCATTGAGGGTCGAACCTTACCACGTCATCCGATCGATTCACAGGGGTCACCTTCAAGCGCGCCAGCTTGCCGGCGCGGTAGGTGGCTTCGACGGTGGTGTTCTCCGGGGCGTGGAGCTTGAACTCGACGTCCCAGGTCTTAGGCCAGGCGGGGAGCAGGTGGATCTTTCGACCCTCGGCCTGGAGGAGCATGGTCTGTAGGGCCATGACGGCGTTGCAGCCGTGGTCCTGGTCGGGGATCCAGTCGGCGTTGGGGCCCCAGAAAGCGGGGAAGCGGCTGGCGGGGTGCTTGTTGGCGAAGCGGTCGGTGACGTAGCGGCTGGCCACGCCGGTTAGGCCCAGGAAGGCGGCCTGCGTATCGTCTTGCTGCCAGCCGCGGTTGCCCTTGACGCGTCTCGCGGTGAACGTTCGGCGGGCCAGGTCCAGGTTGCCCTTGCCCACGCCGAACAGCCGGAACGGGAAGACGGCGTACAGCTCGGGGTTCTCCATGTTCCGGATCGCCCCGATGAGTTGCCCCGCCGCTGCGAGGACGGGCTTGCCGTCGGCCTGCCTCATCGGCAGGTCGGGCAGCTCACCGAGCAGGCGCTGCCAATCCTTGCGTTGTCGGTCGGTGGTCAGATCGCCGGGCAGCGCGAGCAGCCGGGGCAGGCAGAAGCGCAGGCCGGCGATCTCGGGAAGGGGGTTGACGGCCTCGTGCCACGTCTCGAGAGACTGGGCCGGCTTGAACAGCAGCTTGCCCCGCTCGTCACGCCGGTAGTGCCGATCGAAGAAGCGGACGACCGACCCGGCGAACGGCAGCAGCGTGGTCTTGGCGAACGGTTTGTCCTGCGTGTAGGCGTAATGGTCGAGCATAATGGCCGTCAGCTCGAGTTGGCCCGACCAGTAGCGGCGGATGTAGGTGTTATCGCAGTGCGAGATGTGCTTGCCCTTGCGATCCCAACCGTAGTTGCTGTTGGCGTAAGTACCCCAGAAGGTCATCGTCTCGGGGAAGAACGCGCCCTCGTGGTCAAAGTAGCGCTTCGTCCGCGCCTCGGCCAACGGCAAGGCGTCCAGGAACATCCGAAACAGCGGCTGCATCATGTCGAAGTCGCCGGAGGCCAGCATCGGCCAGTAGGCCAGCCGCGTATTCTGGAACCAGTACGGCCCGCCCCACCGGCGGTAGTCGGCGTCGTAGGTCTCTTTGGGCTCGCGGGCGTCGACGGTGAAGAGGCTGCCGTTGAACTTGATGGGATAC
>CAYOGX010000466.1:0-4829 GCA_964403235.1 uncultured Planctomycetales bacterium
TCAGCGCTCCACAATCATGGCGGGGTTCGTCTTGTGCTGGTTACTCGTCCGCGCGCCGGTATCTGATCAACAGGCTCCCGTCCCGCTTGGGGATCTCGACCTGGAAATCCGCCAGCGCCTCGCCGGTGACCACCTCTCGCTTGGCCATCGTGTAGTCGTAGTAGTACCGCAGTTCGTACTTGCGTCCCGCATGCAGGCCACGGAACGACACGTCGAGCACGCGATACGGTGAATCCTTCCGACGGAAGAAACACGCAAACCCCTCGTCGTGTTCGGGCCGGTGATACTGGTATCCCACCCACGCCTTCGGATCGATCGAGTTGTCCGTCAGGTGCCACAGCTCGCCTAGGAAGAACGGCCGGAGCGCCTGTGCCTCCTCAACCGCCAGCGCGAGCTGGTCGTGCGAGAAATCGTCCTTGCGCATGTCCCAATACGGGATGGGCCCGCCGACGTTCGCGCTCCGCCAGTAGTACGGATCGGTCCGCCAGGCCGGACCCGCGTGCAGCGGCATGAACACACTCAACCCCATAATCATGCCCTGATCGCCGATCGGATCGCCCCGCCGAACGTTGTTGTCGTTGTAGTCGCTTCGCCACATCGGGATCGACCGCATGTTCGTCTCCAGGTCGATCCGCCGCCCGCCGCTGGCGCAGTTGTCGATGAAGATGTGCTCGAAGCGCCCCAGGATCTCGTCCCACATCCCGTACAGGCCCATCACGCACCGGATCTCGGTCATGCCTTGCCGGTCGGGCGCGTCGGCCGCCCGCCAGTACGCCAGCGGGTCGATGTTGTGATCGATCCGCAGGACGTCCATGTCGTACGCCTCGATGCACCGGCACAGATAGTCCGTCATCCACTTTCGCGCCTCGGGGTTGCCCAGATTGAACACCCCTCCCGGCCTGTTGTCGATCCGCAGGACCCAGTCGCGGTACGTCCGATCGATGTGCGTCCCGGGCGCGACGCGCTCCGGCTCGAACCACAGGATGAACTTCATCCCAAGCTCGTGCGTCAGATCCGACAGCGGCCGGATCCCGTGGGGATAGTCCTTCTTGCGAACGGTCTGTTCGATAGGAATCGCCCAGTTGCCGACGCCCTCGGGGAAATAGCCCTCGAACCAGTACGCGTCGAGCCAGTAGCCCTCCAGCCCCGCCCGACGCGTCGCCCGGACGATGTCCGTCTGATTCCGCTCGTTCGCGTTGCGCAGCTCGTCGTAGCTCGACGGGTGCGCGATGATCGGATAGACCAATTCGCCCTTGATTCGCGGCATGTAGTGCTTGATGGCGACCTGGCGATACAGGTTGTGCCCGCGCTGGTGGTCGTCGCCGTCCCAGTGCACCAGCAGGACGCGGGCTGCGCGGATGGCCTCGCCGGGATGCAGCTTCGTACGAACCTGCTCTATACCGACCTTGACGTTCAGCCCCCCGTCTCGGCTGATCTGCGCCTGCCACTGCCCCGACCAACCGATGCCGACGCACACCCCGCCGCCCGGCCACTGCATCTTGAAGAACGGCAACGCGCCGTTTGAGCTCCGCCCACCTACCGGTGCGAACCGGATGGGTTTGTCCTTGGACAACGCCTCGTCGATCGGCTGGAAATCGTCGGCCGCGCACGCGCTGCCCTTGGACCGGTGGACCACCACCCGGTCGGCTGGCGAGGCGGGCCAGGTGGCGTCAAGCGTGTTGACCTGCTCGAGGATCGGCGTGTCGGTGCTGCCTTCGTTGCGGAACCGCAGGACCCAATCGATCGCCGGGAACGCATCGAACAGGACCGCCTCCGCCTCGCAGACCAGACCCGTCTTGGGGTCCTTGAACGTCACGACGCGCCGCGTCCGCGTCGCGTCGATTCGCTTGTCGGTCACCGTCCGCTGCCATTTGTCCAGCAGCGCCGACGACGGTCTGCCGTCGTAGACGAACGAAAACGGGATCTGCGGTTTCATCTCGCGCAGCAGCGGTAGTTCGTCCAGCAGCATCTCGGTGCCATTCTTGTAGACCACCCTGGCATTTCCCCAGACGGACTGGTCGTGCGACCGGTTGCCGGCCGCGCCAACGCGAAGCTCGAACGTCGTCGCGCCTTTCAACGCGACGTCGATCGCCCGCGGCGTGTTCTTCAGCGTCATCACGTCGGTAGCGAATCGCTGCTTCCCGCCGACGATGACGTGGAACGTCGCGCTGCCGTGTCCGCGTGTCTGGCCCGACCGTGTGCTCGGGTTGTTGTCGATCCCCACCAGCGCGCTGAATCGATCGGCCGGCCTGGCCAACCGCACGCGCAGATGGCTGGGCGCGTCCACGTAGACCCCGTGTTCGATCCGCCGCGTACCCAACGTGATGGGCTGGCCCCAGCCGTTCTCGTTGAACTTCGTGTGGTACGACGCGTGCAGGATCGTGATGCCAACCTGCGGCTTGGCTGCCTGCGGTTGGCCGCGCGGGAAGAACAGCTCGGTCCACTGCCGGATCGCGTCGCGCTCGGACTGCGTCGGCGGCACTGCGTATGAAACCCCGCAGACGCCCACTGTCAGAAGCGCCGACCACAGCGATCGTCGTCTCGCACCTGCCATACCAACCCACCCGCATGATGCCCGGTTCGTCCGCCGGCCGCCTACTTCGTTTCGTCAAGGAACGTCTTGTATACCTCGACCGCGCGTGCCGGGGTGATCTTGCGTCCCACGACGAGGCGGAATCGGGCCCGCGCGTCCTGCCCGGCCTTTAGATCGCCGCCGAACAGCGAGAAATACATCGAACGATGCCCGGCCACGCCGTCCGGCGGCGTCTTGTTGTAGGGCATCTCCAGGGCGAAGCACTCCTCCGGCCGCGCCATCAGCACGAATGTGATGTCGTTCTCGGCATCCTGCATCAACCCGAGCGGGGCGGCCAGGAATCGCGTGATCGACCACTGAACGGGGTTGTGGCCCTGCTCCCACCGACCGTCGTAGACCATCCGCGCGGCGTGCAGGTCGCGCGGATAGGCCAGGTACGTTCCGATCACCAACGGATTCGCCACCGGCGACAGGAAATACGGCTTGCCCTGGCCAAACCGCGGCGCCTTGACGTACACGAGGTTCTTGAAATGCTTGTTGAAGTAGGACGACAGGAAGATCTCGAACGCCGGCAGGTCGATCCGCGGGGTCACGGTCGTCACCAGGTCGATCGTGTCCGGTCGACGCCATCGAAACGTCGCCGTCGTCTCGACGGGATGGTCGCCCTTGGCCGGCCAGCATACCCGCACCGACCCGTCGGCCTGCGCCTCGGCCGTCTTGGGCCACCCGCGAAACGTATCGCCCCGCTTCATGTCCCCCCAGCGCTTCTCCGACGAGAACAACCGGTAGTAGCTTAGCAGGCCCGGATTCCCCCCGCCGTACGCCAGCTCCGCGCCCGTCTTGACGTCGACGAACGTCGGTATGCCCTGGCCCGCGGCGTCGGCGCGGAGCTTGCCCTTCACCACGCCCGTGTCGAACGTGAACCACCCCTCCCCGGCCGGCTTGAACGCCAGATCCGCGCCCGCAGCCACGACGGGAACGGTTGTCAGGGCAACGAAAACGAAAACCGAACGCAAATGCATGGTGCCCTCCTGTCTCAACGGCAATCGCTACACCACCTTGCTGAAACGCTCGGGTGACATGGGCAAACTTGTTTGCCCGTGATTCCCGGCAACGACGGCGCGCGACAGCATGTGTCGATCTCCTGTCTTGACAGCCACGATAACGATCGGATCTGCCTACAGAAGTCAAACACCGGGCGACCAGACCGGTTCTACGCGTCCTGGCGGTCCCAGACGAATGGGATCGATGGGTCCCTGGCCGGGGCGCGCAGCTCGTCCGGCGACTCGTAGTTGTAAACGTGGGTCGGGACGTTCATGACGATCACCTCGTCCTCGGAGATGCACTTGAATCCGTGCATGACCCCGGGTGGAATCGTCAACAGGATCGGGTTGTGCACGCCCACGTAGAATTCGTTGACGTGTCCGTGCGTCGGCGAGTCTTTGCGCTGGTCGTACAGACCCACCAGGGCCATCCCCTGCACGACCGCCCAGTTGTCCGTCTGAATCGTGTGATAGTGCCACGCCTTGACCACTCCGGGATAGGCCGTCGTGATGTAGACCTGACCGAACTGCTCGAACAGCTCGTCATCCGACCGGAACACCTCCATCAGCCGCCCGCGCTGATCGGGGATGACCTTCAACGGCTTGACGTTCACACCATCGATTCGTCCCTTGGGTGCTGCGCTGGCCTTTGCTTCTTGTGCCATCATCGATACTCCTGCCAATAGACGTTACGTCGGGTGGGCGACACATGACGCGCCGTGGAGCACGCGAATGCCCGAATCCTAAGTCACCGCGCCTCATCTGGCAACATCGGACGCCGGCGCGAACGCAATCGACGTCTGCATCGGAAACCCGCAGCTGCAGCCGGAACTGCCCTCGGGAACGACCACGAGCCCGGCCGCGGGAATGATATTCACCCAGCAGCCGGGGCGGTTTACTCGCGACAGCTTCGTCTGGCGCTGTCCGGCGAGCTCGAACATCGTCGGATGCCTGTCGCGGTAGAACAGGCACGACGCCGAGGCCGTCACCGTGCCGCACCCGCTGCGTTCGTAGTCGAATGTCCAGTCCTCAAGAAGCTTTCCCGTGGCCAGGTCGTAGGCATGGCGCTCGGCATAGAGGGTTTTGCCGACGATGACGGGATGCTTGACCTGCTCGCCGTGACCCCCGCCTCGGCCCCAGCCGGTGTCATTCGTCTGTCGCCACGTCTCGGTGCCCGATCGCGCATCGAAACCGATCAGGTTGTGCCAGATGCTGCGCTCGTGGTTTCTCGCACCGAAGGCGACCAGTGTCTC
>CAYOGX010000467.1:0-4826 GCA_964403235.1 uncultured Planctomycetales bacterium
CCTCGCCCGTCGTCGTGTTGATGATGGATCCCGTTACCCAGAACACATACGCCGATCCGGCGTTGGACCCGCCGTCGTCGTCCCAGTGTGCTCCGATCACGGCGGTGTCGCCGGAGAGGCCGACCGCGCAGCCGAAATCGTCATACGCTGCGCCGTCGGCAGCCAGCATCTTGCCGGTTTCGGTCATGTTCGCCCAGCCGGTCGCCGGCCTCTGGAAGACGTACGCCGAGCCGGCGCGGGCGCCGTTGTCGTCGTCCCAGTAGGCCCCGACCACGACAAAGTCGCCGTCGATGGCCACGGAATGCCCGAACTCCTCGTAGGCCTCGCCATCGGAGGCGAGCAGCTTGGCGGTCTCGGTCATGTCGGTCCACCCGGTCGCCGGTTTCTCGAAGACAAAGGCCGAGCCAGAGCGAGCGCCGTTGTCATTGTCCCACCGCGACCCGACCACGACGGTATCCCCGGAGACGGCCGCCGAGAAGCCGAGATGCTCATACGCCCCCCCGTCGGAGGCGGTCAGTTTGGCGGTCTCGGTCGCGCTGATCCACCCGCTCACAGGCTTCTTGAAGACGTACGCGGCGCCGGCGCGGTCGCCGTTCTGGTTGTCCCACTCCGCGCCGACCACGACGGTGTCGCCGTCGATGGCCGCCGAGTAGCCGAAGTGCTCATACGCCCCCCCGTCGCTGGGCAGCAGCTTGGCCGTCTGGCTCATGTCGGCCCACCCAGCCGTTGGTTTGACGAAGACGTACGCCGACCCGGAACGGGCGCCGTTGTCGCCGTCCCACTCCGACCCGACCACGACGGTATCGCCGGAAACGCCCACCGAAATGCCGAAGTGGTCGTACGCCGCGCCGTCGGACGGCTTGAGCTTGGCCGTGTGGCCCATGTCGGCCCACCCGCCCGTCGGCTTGACGAAGACGTAGGCCGACCCGGAACGGGCACCGTTGTCGTCGTCCCAGTAGGCCCCGACCACGACAATATCGCCGTCGATGGCCACCGAGTACCCGAAGTTCGCCCACGCCACGGCGTCGGAGGGCAGCAGTTTGGCTTGCTGCGCCCAGCTCGAGCCGTCGTACTGGAACACATACGCCGCGCCGGCGTCGGTCCCCCCGACGTCCCCTTTGCACGCGCCGATCACGGCCGTTTCGCCGGATATCGCCACGGCAAAGCCGAACTCCGTGTTCGCCGCCCCGTCGGACGCGAGAAGCTTGGCGAGCTGTGACTGGGCCGTGGCCGGCGTCAAGCCGGCGGCAACGTGCAGCACAGCAACGGCGCCGAGCACAACGAACCACTTGTGCGCATTGGCAAGCATCTCTCCACCTCCTGTTTGACTCGTCGGCTCGAAGAAGTGATCCGGACCCTCCCTCGAGCGAGCCGGACAAACCTGCCACAGACAGAACGTTAATGTAACAGGGAAGGGCTTCTTTCCACTGCCACCCTCCACCAACGATATGATACAGTGAGTGGTGGTGGATGTCCACGGGTTCCAGCGGGCCGCATTCAGCAGTCGGTTCACTCGACGCCCTGCGACGGCATGACCCGTGCACCGGGCCGGGGGAGTTGCACAAGCCCCTCGGGCCAACTACGATGCCTGTTAGGGGTACAGGGCCGGGCGGCCGTTCGTCGGTGGGCTGGACGGGTACAATCTAACTCATGCGACCGGGTGGACCGGTACGATACAAGTAGCGTGGCATCCGCCGACGTAGCTCAGCGGTAGAGCACAGCTTTCGTAAAGCTGGGGTCGTGGGTTCGAATCCCACCGTCGGCTGTGGCGACCTCGGCGGGCGATCCGGGCGCGGTGACCGCTCGTTCGAGGCGACGACGGCTCGCGGAACAGAATCGACGCCCCCAATCATCGCAGGTGGTTACCATGACCGATAACACTTCCTCATCACCCGAACCAGAAACTCCGTCACCCGAACCGAGCGCTGCCCTGACCGAAGGGGCCTCGCCGACACCGGGGTCGTCCGACGAGCCCGACGCGCAGGCGGGCGCGGAGGTGGTGAGTCCCGAGCCGGCCGGTCCTAAGAAGAAAAAGGCCCAGCCGGTCCTCGTCTGGCTGGGCATCGTGTGTCTGCTCGCCGGGGCCCTGGCGAGCTGGCGGACGTCCAAGCGAACGGAGTGGTTTGCCCCCATCGCCAAGCGGCTGGACGATCCCATGATTCGCGAGGGGACGGCCCTGAGCGAATGGACCGCCAAGCTCCGTGAGGACGGCGGCCCCATGTGCCACGCCATCGCCGAGATGCTGACCGGTGAGACACTGCCGCCGGTCCTGAAGGACAGGGGCATCGCCAACCTGGAGGATCTTTGCGAGGCCGTCGACGAGAACGGCGAACTCCATGCCATCTGTATGGAAGAGCTGATCGGCTCGTCCAACATCATTGCCTGGTGTCTGGCCCTGGCTGGAATCGCGCTGATCTTGTTGGACATCATTCGGGAAAGGGCTCGGGCGTCCCGTCGCCGGGACCAGGCGCCGGCCACGTAAGGCGTCAGTCGGGTAGGGTCGACGCGCCGGAATCAACCGGGGCGCGTATTACACGACCCCTTTGCGCAGATCGGAGAGGGGATAAAGCGTCCCACGCCAGACGATGCCGCCCCGATGCAGTGTCAGGTAGGTCGCACGGTAGATGATGTAGTAGAACACCAGGCCCATCACCGGCAGCAGAACGGTCAGGGCGGGGTTGACCCGTCCCCGCCACAGCAGGATCGCAAAGGCCAGGTGGACCATCGCCGCGGCCGCCAGGTACCCGGCGCGATCGAGGCCGGGCGCCGCAGCGGCACCCGCGTACATCAGGACAATTCCTAACAAGAGGGGCACCGTACACCCCGCCAGCCACGCCAGGGAGTAGTCGAAGCCCGCGAAGGCGTTCTTCTCCAGCCCGCGGATCACGCCACGCAGACCATGGTGCCATCGCACGGCGAGCTGCCCGTCACCGTTCAGCACGTCCTGGGTCAGGCCCTCGAGCTTGACGAGCTTGCCCAGCTTGACGTCGTCGGTGACATCGAGGGCCAGACGGCGGTGCGTGCCGATACGCTCGTAGGCACTGCGTCGGATGAGATTGAACGCGCCGATGCCGACGTAGCGGCGGCTTCGCGGATTCCGCACCGACCACGGTCGATACTGCAACATGAAGAACAACAGGAACGTGCCGACCATGGCGTTTTCCCAAAGACCGCCTCGGATCAGTTCGGGGACGAGTGCGAGATGGTCGAGGTCGTTCCGCTCCGCGAAGCAGACGGCCCGTTCGAGCACGTCCGGCTCGAAGACGACGTCGGCATCGGTGAACAGGAGCCAGTCGCTGTCCGATTGGGCAGCCCCCACCCAGTTGGCGTGGTTCTTGCCGAGCCAGCCGGCGGGCAACTCGGTGACGTGCATCACGTCCAGGCGGTCGTTGTCGGCCGCCAGCTCGTCCAGGATCTGCCCGGTCCGATCCGTGCTCCGGTCGTCCACGGCGATGATCTTGAGCGGGTCGTAATCGAGGGCCAGCAGGGACGCGAGCGCGGGTCGGATCGTCGCCGCCTCGTCGCGTGCCGGGACGATGACGACCACCGTCGGCCACGGTCGGTCGCCGAAACTCGATGCGTCGATGTCGATGACGTTCCTGGGGAACAGGTACGCCCTGAACATGCCGGCCAGGCAGATCGCGCACGCCCCGGCCAGGACCCAACCCAATACCGGCCAGACGAACGTGGCCGCCAGGGCGAGGCCCACCATGTCCGCGACGTGCCACATATCGGTGGGTCCATCTCAAGGCCGGCCGCGCGCGATCCGTTTGGCCTGACCCATCCGTTCGCCGTAGTAGTACAGGTGGACGTCCCGGGTGGCCGGCGGGTAACGGCCGTCGCCGTAGGACCAGAAGACGCGGAAATCGCCGTTGCCCCGCTCGTGATGCAGCACGGTCTTGACGTGGTTGTGCGAGTAGGCCGAGCCCGTGGTGACGTGGGCGGTATTCTGCCAGGTCTTACCGCCGTCGACGGACCGCCATTCCTCGATCTCGCCCCCGTCATACTGTGGCTGCGAGGGCGTGGTGGGGGCGTAGATCCGCAGGTCGTCGTCGGACAAGATGGCCATCGCCCCGCCGTCGTACATGTGGTCGCTGACGGCCACGTCGGCGATCCGCCACGCGCCGGTTGAATGCACCGCCAACTTCCACGCGCTGCGGTACGTGGCCACGTCCGCGTCGATGAACACGATGTAGGGGTTGCCCGTCGAGTCGAGCTGGATGTCCTTGAGCCAGCAACCGTGCTGGCCGCAGTCGTACACCTTTTCCGCAGCCGGTTCGGTGATGGGCAGGGTGTAGCCCGTGCCGTCCGATCGCCGCCACGTCCGTCCGCCGTCGTCCGATCGGGCGTAGTAGACGTTGTATCGCCTGGCCCACAGGTGCTTGGTCCGCACCTCCTCGGGCGTGCCGCCGCCGAGCCTCGACCAGGCGATGTGCAGCCTGCGGGGGTAGCGGCCGGTCTCGGCCGTCGTGATCGCGTAGATGCTTCCGTCGTCAACCTTCAGGAGGTTGACCGTGGGCTCCCAGGACCCGCCACCGTCCTTCGATAGGCGGTACGACCAACCGGGCGCCCGACGGTACGAGACGAAGATCTCCCCGGACTCGAGCTGCCAGGGCTGCGGATACGACGACGCCTTGTCGGTCTCGACGGCGGTCCGCGGTGTCCATCGGGTGATGTCAAACGGCGCGCCCGATCTCGTAACGTGCACGGGCATGCCGCCGTAGCCGCGGAAGACGTGGATGTAACCGGCCTCGTCGATGAGGATCGTGGGGTTTCGGTGGGCGTTGCCGTCGATGTTGCGCCCGAGAATGACGGGTTCCGCAAAG
>CAYOGX010000468.1:0-959 GCA_964403235.1 uncultured Planctomycetales bacterium
AGCCGCGGTTCAACCCCCATGTGAACGGCTGGTGGATGTGCGATACGGGCCGGTTCTGTTGGGACATGATCTATGACGATCGGCGGCTCCTGCAGCCGACGGTGCGGCGTGGGGGGGCGGCGACGCCAGTGGACTGGAAAGACGTGGCCGAGATCGTGCGAGGCCAGTTCGAGCGCGCCGGCCAAGTCGATGGCGGCAAGCAGGTGGGGGTGGCGGTGTCGCCGTTCATGAGCTGTGAGGAGGCGTGGCTGCTGACGTCGTTCGTTCGCGAGACGGCACCCGGGGCGATGTACGTGGTCCTGCCGACGCCCAGGGTGGCGCAGGATGAAGTATTCCCGGTGGGCTCGGCGCGCGAGCAGGCGAAGTTCATCATCAGCGCGGAGAAGGCGCCGAACCGCCGGGGCATGGAGCAGGTAATCCTGCAAGCAAGCGGGCGGCACGCGGCGACGTTCGAGGATTTCGTCGTCGAGATCGGCAGCGGTCGGATCACGACGGCGTGGATCGCGTCGGGGTCGCCGCAGCCGTGGGGCGACAGCGAGCTCATCAAGGCGGCGGAGCATCTGGAGTACCTGGTGGTGCAGGACTACCTGCACGGGTTGCTGTCGGAGACGGCCAACCTGGTGTTACCGACGTGTGCCTGGGCGGAGCGCGAAGGGTCGTTCATCAACGATCAGGGAAACCTGCAACGATTCCAACGGGCGGTCCTGCCGCCGGACGGGTTGATGCAGGACGGACAATATCTGTTCGAGATCGCCGGGCACCGTGGCGTGTTCAACGCCGGCCGGGTTCGGGAGCGGATGGCGGAGGCGGGGATGTCGACGTTTGCGTCGGTCGCCGAGGCGCCGGCCGCGCCGGCGCACGCACACTGACGGGGGAGGCGGAGACCCGATAGGGGTTTCGCGATTGGGACGAGATGCTGGGAAACATCGTCATTGACATCCTGACGGACGCGGATTTGG
>CAYOGX010000468.1:969-4825 GCA_964403235.1 uncultured Planctomycetales bacterium
TGGGGTTCCCGATCATCCTGATGGCGGTGCTGATCGCAATCTTCATGACGATGGTGGCGTATTCGACGTTCTACGAACGGAAGGTGGCCGCGTGGATCCAGGACCGGTACGGGCCGAACCGGGCCGGGCCCAAAGGGCTGCTCCAACCGGTGGCGGACGGAATCAAGTTCTTCGTGAAGGAAGATTTCCTGCCGGACCACGCGGACAAGGCGCTGTTCATCTTGGCGCCGGCGTTGTCGTTCGTGGTGGCGTTGCTGGGGATTGCGATCATCCCGTGGGGGGGATATCTGGAGTGGTTCGGCAGCGAGCGGATCCCCGTTCAGGTGGCCAGCATCGACATCGGGCTGGTGTACCTGCTAGCGGTGGGGGCGATGAGCGTCTATGGGGTCGCGTTGGCGGGGTGGGCGAGCAACAACAAATATTCGTTCTACGGTGGGATGCGTGCGGCGGCCCAGACGCTGAGCTACGAGGTGCCGCTGGGGTTGGCGATCCTGGTGGCGGTGCTGGCCTGCGGGTCGCTGCGGCTGGAAGACATCGTGGCCAGCCAGGCGTTGACGACGTGGAACGTGTTCCTGCACCCGGTGGCGTTCGCGGTGATGTTCACGTGCGTGCTGGCTGAGACGAACCGTCTTCCGTTCGACCTGGTCGAGTGCGAGCAGGAGCTGGTCGGTGGGTTCCACACCGAGTATAGCTCGATGAAGTTCGCGTTGTTTTTCCTGGGCGAGTACGGCCACATAATCGTGAGTAGCGCGTTGATGGTAGCGTTGTTTTTCGGGGGGTGGCAGCCGATTCCGTGGGTGGGTTGGCTGACGGAATCGACGGCGTGGTGGGCGGTGGCGCTGCGGATCGGGATCTATTTCGGGAAGGTGGCGGTCTTCCTATTCGTTTTCATGTGGATTCGATGGACGCTGCCGCGGTTCCGGTTCGATCAGTTGCTGTCGTTGGCATGGAAGGGGCTGGTGCCGCTGGGGTTGGCGTTGGTGGCGTGGGGGGGCGTGTTGGCGTACGTGGGCGAGGACGGGTGGAAGGAGATCGGGCCGCGGTCGTTCTGGGCGCCGGTGGGTGAATTGCTGCTGTTGGAGGTAGCGATGATCGCGGTGAAGCTGGTGAGCCGGCCGACCGGACGGCAGACCAACATGCCGCCCGTGGCCGCGGCGAGCTAGGTGTAGCGAATTAGCGATGGCTGACTGGAAAGAGACCGACATCGTCGAGATTGAGGGACCCCGGCTGGGTGCGGGGCAGATGATGTACGTGCCGGAGATCCTGGCCGGCATGAAGATCACGCTGAAGCACCTGTTTCGGAAGCGCAAGGGCCGCGACCGGTTCGTGGTCCAGTATCCCGAGGAGCGTCGTGAGGCCCCCGAGACGTACGAGCACGGCCAGAAGGCGGGATTGCCCCTGCGGAGCGACGGGTACCGCGGGTTGCACCGGCTGAACCGGGACGAGCGGGGCAACGTCGCGTGCGTGGCGTGTTTCATGTGTTCGACGGCGTGTCCTGCCAATTGCATTCACATCGAGGGCGGTGAGGCGCCGTGGGACTATCGGGAGAAGTATCCGGTCAAGTTCGAGATCGACGAACTGCGGTGTATTTACTGCGGCATGTGCGAAGAGGCGTGCCCGGTCAACGCGATCGAGTTGGCGTACGAGTACGACCTGGTGGGCACGAGTCGGGAGGAGATGGTTCTGGACAAGGAGGCCCTGCTGGCCGTGTACGACCGGACGAAGGGCCGGAAACCCAGGCTGAACCCGCCGATCACGGGTTACCCGGACACGGGGCACCGCCAGGCCTAGCGGGGGCCGTGGGCCGCGTTCGGGCGTGCGGCGGTCGTTCACGGGGTCGTCTGGTGTGAAGGGAGCGCGGCTAAGCGCGGTCATGTTGGATTAGGGTGAGCTGAGTTTGACCAGTTTTTTAGGATATCTACTGTTCTACCTGGTGCCGGTGATCGGTGGGATCGCGGTGTACCTGGCCATGCCCGGTCGACGTCGGGTCAGCCGGATCGCGCCGGTGCTGTTGGGCACGGCGGCGATCGGGGCAATGATCGGTGTGGTGACCAAGCACCTGGGGCACAGCCAGGTGGTGTTCTACGTGTTGGCGATCCTGTCGGTGATCGGGGCAGCGCGCGTGGTGACGCATCGCAAGCCGGTGTATTCGGCCGTGTATTTCATCCTGCTGGTGCTGAGTGTTGCGGGGATCGCGATTCTGGCGGGTGCGGAGTATCTCGCGGCGGCGTTGGTGATCATCTATGCCGGTGCGATTCTGGTGACGTACGTGTTTGTGATCATGCTGGCGCAGCAGTCGATGCCGCCGGAGTACGACACGCAGGCACGGGAGCCGTTGTTTTCGGTGCTGGCCGGTTTCGTTCTGATCGCGGCCCTGGCGAGCCAGATGGTGACGACGCACGGGGCCCTGGCCGAGGCGCAGGCCGCGGCCGGCACTGCGAAACCGGCTGCTGCTGCGGGGGCGGCGGTGAAGAGCTGGAGCAACACGCTCACGTTGGGCACCGAGCTGATGACGACGTACACGGTGGCGTTCGAGGCGGCCGGCGTACTGCTGTTGGTGGGCATCATCGGTGGAATCGCGCTGGCGACGCGTCGTCTGACGGCGTCGTCCGACCAGACGTCCGGGGGTGCCGCATGATGGCCGACGCCGCGATCCTGGCTGCATTCAAGTGGCATTGCATGGTGCTCGGCGCCGTGCTCTTTGGTCTGGGTTTGATCGGATTCGTCGCGCGGCGCAACCTGATCGTGATGTTCCTGAGCACCGAGGTGATGCTGCAAGGGGTGCTGGTGAACCTGTTGGGGTTCAACAGCGTGTACCCGACGTTAAACGGGCAGTCGTTTGCGTTGTTCATCCTGGTCGTCGCGGCGGTCGAGGCGGCGGTCGGGTTGGGGTTAATCGTGTTCTTGTACCGGCTGCGCAGGTCGCTGGATAGCGAGGCGTGGCGGTCGATGAGCGGATAGGCGCGCTTCAAGCAGACGGACGGAGCGAGCGGTGCTGGCGAGTTGGCACTATTCCTGTTTGATCCCGCTGCTGCCGTTGTTGGGCACGTTGCTGGTGGGGGTGTTCCTGCGCGTGCTCCGCGGGCGGGCGCATTGGCCGGTCATCTTGGGGGTGGCTGGTGCCTTCGTCGTATCGATGGTGATGTGGTTGACCGGCGATGGCGACATCGGTCCGCGCGAGGTTTACCGTTGGATCCCGACGGGCGTCAGCGCGCTGCCCAACGACGAGGCGTGGTTCAGCATCGGGTTCCTGATCGACCCGTTGACCATCGTGATGCTGCTGACGGTGACGTGTGTCAGCACGCTGGTGGTGATCTACTCGGTCGGCTACATGCGGGAGCACGACGGGCAGCCGGAGCGGGGCTACGAGCGGTTCTTCGCGTTTATGGGGCTGTTCGTCTTTTCGATGTGCTCGCTGGTGCTGGCGGGGAATTTCCTGCTGTTGTACCTCGGTTGGGAGGCGGTGGGGCTGTGCAGCTATCTGCTGATCGGCTTTTACTACCAGCGCCCGGCGGCGGCGGCGGCGGCCAAGAAGGCCTTCCTGGTCAACCGGATCGGCGACTTCGGGTTCGGGCTGGGCGTGCTGCTGATCTACTTCACGTTCGGCTCGCTCGATTACAGCACGGTGTTCGAGGCCACGCGGCTGGCGTTGGAGGGCAACGCGGCCGAACTGGCCAACCGGCACATCGCTAACCCCGACCAATTGATCTATCAACTGGGGTATACCCATCGCCTGACCTGGATCGCGCTGCTGCTGTTCTGCGGTGCGATCGGCAAGAGCGCCCAGCTCCCGTTGTACGTGTGGTTGCCCGACGCGATGGAAGGCCCGTCGCCCGTCAGCGCGTTGATCCACGCG
>CAYOGX010000469.1:0-4824 GCA_964403235.1 uncultured Planctomycetales bacterium
CAACGAGTTTCACTGCCGCCGGGTCGAAGCGGGCTGCTACGATCCGCTGGGCGCCAAGCTGTTTCAAACCCTGCGCGAGGAGCGGGGCTTGGCGCCAGTGGTGGATTGCTCGCCCGATTCTGCGTTACGGCGGCTTCGGTGGACCCGCGCGCGGTATGACCTGATCCTTGTGGTGTCGGTACCGGGGGGCCATTCGGCCAATGCGGTGATTTGGTCGGTGGAGAACCTTCAGCGGGCGATGCGGCGGGTCGCGCCAAGGGGCCTGCTGGCGGGCCTGGTTCGCCCGGCGGACCACGGACGGGCCGGGCTGGCCACGATCGCCGCGACCTTTGCAGCGGCCCTGCCCGGTGACAGTCGGGCTGCGCTGGTCGGCCGGGGGACGGATCAGGTCCTCGTGCTGCTGGCGGGTGCCGACCCTCCCGCTAGGTGGGATTGGCCCGGGGCCGCCCAGGTGGGCATGCACCGGGTCGGACCGGTCAAGAGCTTCCTGAGGGTCGCGGGAGGTGCGGTGCCCAATAGCCTGCGGGCCCCTAGTCTGGCCGTCCTCCGCGAACCCGTCGAGGGGGGACTCCAGTTGACGCGGTACATTAGCGAGAGGGACGATTGGCGTGCCCTGAGGCCCAGCGTCCGCCCGGTCCCGGTCTGGCCGCCCGCCGTCCCGCCCGGCGGGGCCCCGAGAAGCTCGGCCGGGCCGGCCCGCGCCGGCACGCTCGGCGCACCTCCTTCGCCCCCAACACGATAAGGCTGGCCAGGCGGTTCTCAAGTCGACCGTGCGTTGGTCCGATACGAGGACAGGGGTTGTGGCGGGCCCACAGGCCCTCTTTACCGGCTACCCCGGTACCCACACTATGACCGGGGCTGACACGAACGGCGTTTCACGCACCTGGCCCGTTCAGTCCATCGCGCGGACGGCCCGTTCGTCGGCCTGGAGGATCGCACGTGACGCAACAAGACCCCGACATCGGCACGCAGGTCGAGCCCCGGCCTCCCAAGGTAACCCCCATGGAGGTGGTCATCGTTGGGCTGGTGCTGGCCATCACCGCCTGGGTGCTCGTGCCCCAATTCAGTCAGGCTGCGAACAACGGCAGGCTGCACGTGTTGAGCAGCGAGCTGCATGCGCTCCGCGCGCAGATCGCGTGCTACCGCGCGGACCACGGCGGACACTACCCCGGCGTCGAGCACTTCGTGGCCCAGATGACCGGGCGGACCCGCGCCGACGGCTCCCAATGCAAGCCCGATGATATCGGCGTGTCGTTCGGGCCCTATCTGCACGAGATTCCCATCAACCCCTTCACCGGAGGCAATCGGGTCAGCGGCACACAGGGCGATGACGCGACGGGGGAACAGGCAGACTGGCGCTACGACGAGACGACCGGCCAGATCCATCCGTGCGCCGAGACATCGCCTGACGCCAGGTAACAGACCGCCCGCGCAGGCCCCCCGGGTCCAGACCTGACCAGGAGACGACGCGTTGACCCGCATCGCTACCGCCGATTCACCGGGCGGCTCAAAGGAAGGTCGTCGGAATAGCCGCCGGACGGGTCGGTGGCTTCGCGTGCGCGGCCTCCTGCCGTTTAGTCTGCCGCCGATGTTGATCGCCGCGGGTCTGGCCTGTTACGGCGCGGTAGCGGCCCGGCCTGCCGACCCCCCCGAGACTCACATCGTCCTGTGGGTTCTGACGATGTTGGCGACAGCGTTGGCGGTGTCGGCCCTGGTGTTGGGCTGGTACAGCGACCGATGGCGGATCGCCGCGCTGCAACGGGAGCTGGAACGGCTCACCACGTCGGGCAAGACCGGTCCGATCTGTTTGCAGGTTGCCGGGGAGCTGGCCGGGTTGGCCGCCGCGTTGAACATTTACGTTGCGCAGCTCCGCAGTCGGGCGGCCCGCCTGAACCTGCGGAAAAAGGAGCTCGACATTCAGACCCGAATCACGGAGGCGGAGAAGCGATGCGTCCAGACCATTGTCGAGCTCATCACCGAAGCGGTCATCGTGACCGACGCCTTCGATGAGGTCGTGCTGGCCAATCGGGCCGCACAAGAGATCTTCGGGTTCACGCTTGGCGCCCCCTTCCGCCAGCCCATCCACCGCGCAATCCGCAACGCGGGAATGGTACAACTCATCAAGTCGATGCGCAATCCCGATGAACCCGACCAGCGAACCGTCAGGGTCTGCCTCAACAGCGATACCGCCCGTCCTCGGACCTGCCGGGCGAGCCTGACGCGTGTGGTGGACCCGCGCGGGCACGTGCATGGCGTCGTGACGGTCCTGCGTCCGGCAGATCGGGCGGCGTCCCCCAGGCCCCGAAGACCTCACGGTCATCATAGCGCTTGACCCATCCCGCGCCGGCGTCGTGTTGCATTGCGGCGACCGGCGGATTATCATTCGCGTTGACGTGGTCTCCATACATTGCCTTTGCCAACGACGTGGCAAGGGGTTAGACTAAGTGCGGTCAAGCGGCCCTACGCATAGTCAGCCGGGCAAGGGATGAACGAAGCCAATCCAACAAGCGCATCGACGACGACCGACCGTGCCGCCGGGCGCGCGCCCGGGAGCGCGACGCGCGTGGCGAACAGGATCATCGTCATCGGCCTGGACGGGGCGACGTTCGACGTGCTCGATCCGCTGATGCAGGACGGGCACATGCCCCACCTCCAGACGGTGGTGGGGCAGGGGACGTCCGGCATCCTCGAATCCACCAAGCCGCCGATCACGCCGGCTGCGTGGACCACGTTCATGACTGGCAAGGGCCCCGGGCGGCACGGCATCATCGACTTCGAGAAGTACGACGTCCGCACCAACACCCTGGCCTTCAATCACACCCAGGCCATCCTGGAGAAGACCATTTGGGAGATCCTCTCGGAAAAGGGCAAGCGGGTCGGGTCGATCAACCTGCCGATGACGTATCCGCCGCGCGAGGTCAACGGCTTCATGGTCTCCGGCTTCGAGACGCCCAACACGGATGCCGAGTTCACCTACCCGCCCGATCTGAAGGACGAAATCCTCCGCCGCTGGCCGGACTACACCTACCGGACCAACTGGCAACGACGGATCTTCGGGGGCCGACAGGTCTTCGCCGCCAACATGGCCCATATCACAAAGAGCTTCGAGCAGGGCTGCGAACTCGCCGAGTATTGCACCGAGCGATACGGGTGGGACGTGATGATGGTCCTGTTCAAGCTGGTGGATAATCTGCAACACAAGGCTTGGCGCCACCTGCCGCCGCACGGGCCCGGTCGCGATCCGGCCCGAACGCGGATGGTCGTCGAGTGTTTCGAGCGACTGGACGACACGATCGGCCGACTGCTCCGGTTGGCCGAACGGCAAGGCGCGACCGTCCTGATCATGTCGGATCACGGGCATGGCAGTCTCGACGGCAAGGCGCAGCCCAATCTCCTGCTGAAGCAATGGGGGCATCTTGTTCTGCGGAATCCGTTGGACCGGATGCGAACGCGGGCCGGCTACCTCTGGCGCCGGGCGACCAAGCAGAACAACGGTCGGTTCGCCGAGCCGAGCAGCCCGATCGAGCGCGATCTGGCCATCGACTGGCGCCGTACGCGGGCGTGCGTGATGCACGCGGGCATGTACGGGTTCCTGTATGTCACCCGCAAGGACCGTTGGCCCGGGGGCATCGTGGATCCGGCGGACTATGAGCGGCTCCGCGACGAACTGGCCGGTAGCTTCGCCCAGCTCGAATGTGACCATCCCAAACTCGGCAGATGTCCCATCTTCCCGGAGGTCCACAAGCCCGAGGAACTGTACCGGTGCAGCCGCGAGGAGAACCCGTGGCTGCCGGACTTGCTGCTGGTCCCGGCCGAGGGGCTGGCTGTGATTCGCAAGATCCGCGGCTTCCGTCCGGTCCGCTGGACCAGCGATCGGCGAATGGAAGGCACGCATCGGGTCGAGGGGATCCTGGCGGCCTGCGGCCCGCACGTCCGGCACGGGGTGCGACTCGACGCGTGCATTGCCGACGTGGCCCCCACGGTGCTGGCCAGCCTCGGGCTGCCGGTGCCCATCGACATGGAGGGCCGAGCCCTGACCGAGTTGTATGACGTGCCGGTTGCCGTCGAGTTCGAGCCGCCCCAGAAGCGCGAGCGGGTCGAGCCGGAAAAAGAGGTCTACACCGCCGAGGAGATGGAAACCCTCACCGAACGCCTCAGCGACCTGGGGTACCTCGAGTAGGTCTTCCTGGGGCGCTCCGCGGATCGCTTCCTCACAGTCGCGGCGCCGTTGGGATGCCGGGACGTGTTCGTGGGGTCCTGGCGGGGTCCTTGGCGGCCGATCCAATCTCCTGCTGCATCTCTCGGAGTGATGCCTCTAATTGATCGTAGGTGGGGGCCAGTGCGTCGAGCTTGCCCAACTGACGTGCCTTGGTGCGGTAGGCGTCGAGCACGCGCAGGCCACGGGCAATCGCCCGGGCGGCTTCCGATCGGCGACCCGATTTGACGCAGACGTGCGCCAGCATCGCCACCGCCTGCGGTTGGGGTGCAGGGAGGCACGCCGCCCGGGTGGCATAGTCGTAGGCCCTGTCCAGATCGCGGTGCCTGCCCGAGTTGGGGTCCGAATGGATGCCTGCTAGGTTGACCAGCGCAATCTGATGATCGTGCTTGATCGCGAGCGTCTGTTCGTAGAGTCGCACGGCCTCGTCCAGATTCCCCGTCTTACTACACAGCTCTGCCTTGAGCCACAGCGTGAACGTCTGGGTCGGCGGACGGGTCCGTTCGCTCCGCGTGAGGATCTCGATCGCCCGGTCGACGCGCCCCGATTTGGCGTAGTACCAACCCAGCTTGGAGAGGAGGTCATGGGCGTTGGGCGCCAGCTCGACG
>CAYOGX010000470.1:0-4819 GCA_964403235.1 uncultured Planctomycetales bacterium
GTGTTTCCGCTGCTGTCACGGCACGCCGCCGACAACGACATGTCCGCCATGCGGATTAAGGACTATCCCAGCCACGTCAAATTGGACGAAGAGGAGCGGAGCGTCAACGTCGTCGTCTTCCCGTGCATCGGCACGACGCTGTACGCCCTGACCGAGCCGCGCGAGTACCTGCCGCTGTGGCAGATCGAGATCTTCGACGCCAAGACCAACAGCCCGCCGTTCCGCTACGGCTACAGCTATCCCGATCCGGGGACGTACGGGCGATGGGAGACGGCCAGCACCATCTTCGCGCCGCCGGACACCACGCTGCGGCTGGGGTTGGGGGCCAGCGCGGTCGGTTTCCAGATGGTCCTGACGAACGCCCGGCCGGGCAACGCCCTGGGCGACGGGTTCGACATTCGTGAACTCAACACCATCCGGGCCATGATGCTCCAGGGCGCCGGCGACATGTGGGCGCTGACGCAGGAACGGTTCGACAAGCTCCACCGCTACGGCGTGCGCAACCCGCGGGCCGAGCTCCTCCACGACAACGCCCGCGGGTTCCTGGACCAGGCCCGCGAAGCCCTCGACCGACATGACTACGTCGCCTACCGCATCAACGCTGAACGTGCGTGGTCGTCGGAGATGAAGGCCTACCCCGAGATCCTCGCGACCGCCAACGACATGGTCCAGGGCGTGATCTTCTACCTGGCGCTGCTGCTGCCGTTCGCCTACGCGATGGAGCGGCTGCTGGTCAACGCGGCCACCATTCGCGGCCGCATCATCGGCATGCTCACCGTCTTCGCGATCGGGTTCGGCGTGCTGGCGGTGGTGCACCCAGCCTTTCGGTTCACGCTGACGCCCGCGCTGGTGCTGCTGAGCTTCGTGATCTTGGCGCTGGCGGTGACGGTCAGCGCGTGGGTCTGGACCAAGTTCGACACCATGCTTCAGGAGGTCCGCACGGCCCGGCTGGGGATGCACGAGGCCGACGTCAATCGCGCGGGCGCCGCCCTGAGCGCATTCGATCTCGGGCTGAGTAACGTCCGTCGGCATCGACGCCGTGCGGTCCTGACGGCCACGACCGTCGTCGTCGTGACCTTCACGTTGCTCAGCTTCACGTCGATGACGCCGACGCTGGCCGTTCGCGGCGCGCGGTACTTCATGGGTGAGCCTGCGTACGACGGCCTGCTGATCCGCGATCGAAACTGGTTTCCGCTCAGTCGCGATCGGTACAAGGCCTTCATCCGCGAGGTGGGCCGACACGCCGCGGTCGCCGGCCGGGCGTGGTTCGAGACCACCCGCGTGGGCGACGTGACCCGGATCGAGGTCCGCCGCGCCACCCAACCGCCGCGACTGTTCGTGGCGACGGCCCTAGTCGGCATGACCGCGAACGAGCCGAACGTGACCGACCTGGCCGACAGGACCATCGTCGCCGGACGATGGTTCAAGGACGACGCCGAAACCGGCATCCTCCTGCCGCAGCGAATGGCCGAACGCCTCGGCATCCGCGCCGTGGCCGGCCGGATCGTCGCCGACGTCCCGGACGCCGGCGCGTCGCGACCGGCCGGTCCGGCGACGAGCACCTCGACCCCGGCGACCGCCCAACCGACCGCCCGCCCCACCGTCGAGATCTACGGCCGAACCCTACCCGTCATCGGCATTTTCAACGAGACCCAGTTCGATCAGATCCTCGACCTCGACGGCGAGCCCCTCACCCCCGTCGACCACATCCTGATGGCCGAAAAGCGACGCACCGAGATCCTGCTCGACTCCGAGCAAATCGAGGAGTACATCCACACCACTTGCGACACCGTACCGATCATCCCGCTGCACCTGGCGCTCGACATCGGCGGGACCATCCGCAGCATCGCCACCCGCCTGGACCCCGACCAGGTCTACGCGTGGACCCAGCAGCTCATCCGGCGGACCGATCAGACGATGTTCGCCAACCTCGGCGGGCAGGTGCGGCTGTTCAGCACGGTCTCGCGGACGCAGTTCGGCGGGTTCTTCTCGGCGGCCGTGCCCGTGGCGATCGGCTGTCTGATCGTCCTGTCGACGATGCTCGGCGCGGTCTACGAACGCCAACGCGAGATCTTCGTCTGTAGCAGCATCGGGTTGGCGCCCAGCCACGTCTCGAGCCTGTTCCTGGCCGAGTCGTGCGTCTACGCGATCCTGGGCGCGGCATTGGGGTACCTGCTCGGCCAGACGCTGACGAAAGTGTTGATGATGTTGGGGTGGCTGACGGCGTTGAGCCTGAACTACTCGGCGATGTCGGCCGTGATCGTCACCGTGGTCGCGATGCTGGTGGTGGTGGCGACGACGATCTACCCGGCCAGGGTGGCGTTCCGGGCGGCCATGCCCGAGGAGCCGCAGGCCCGCAGGGGCGGCTCGACGACGGCGGGCGACCGGTTCGTGCTCGACCTGCCGTTCCTGGCCTCGGCTGAACACCTCGACGGCGTACAGGCCTACCTGTATGAGTTCCTCGACGCCCACGCTGACGTCTGGATCGGCAAGCTGAGCGTCGATCGGCTCGGCGCGTCCCGTCGGGAGTTCGCCGGCGCGGTCATCCCCGTGTTGGCGTTCCGCAGTTGGCTCGTGCCGTTCGATCTGGGCATCAGCCAGCACGTCGAGATCGGCGGGGTCTTCCGGCCCGAACACAACGCCTATCAGTTCCAGCTCATCGCCACGCGGACCAGCGGTGACTATCAGAACTGGCGGCGGCTGAACCCGCACTTCCTCAAGATCATCCGCAAGCAGCTCCTGCTGTGGCGGATCCTGTCACCCGACCAAAAACAGCGCTACGTCGACCGGGGGCCACGCCTCTTCGGGAACACCGTCGAGGTGGGCGTCCCAGTCGACCGGATCGACCTGCAGGAAGGATCGGGGTCTGCCGGTCCGACCGTATTCGGCGGGCCCGGGCCGGCACCGGCGGGAGGCGTGGTGTGAGCGCCGAATCCCCAGTCGAACCCCAACCGCTCCCGCCGCTGACAGACCCCGACGAGCCGTTCGTGGACGGGTTCAATCGCCGGACCGTCCTCGGCGCGTTCTTCGTGGCGCTGGTGATGATGCCGGGCACGATCTACCTCGGGCTGGTCGCGGGCAAGACGCTCGGCCCGGCGGCCGAATGGGTCACCATCATCCTGTTCGCCGAGATCGCCCGCCGCAGCTTCTACACGCTTAAGCGCCAGGAGGTCTTCGTCCTGTTCTACGTGGCCGCCGCGCTGAGCGCCTCGACGCTCGTCCTCGGCGATTACCAGCTCGCCGGCGGACCGTTCACGGGACTGATCTGGAACCAGTACCTCGCCCAATCGCCCCAGACGGACGCCATCGCCGACCAGATCCCCGCCTGGGTCACGCCCCGCGCCACCTCGCCCGCCATCCAACACCGCACGCTGCTCCACACCGACTGGCTGTGGCCGATCGTCCTGGTCATGGTCGGCCAGGTCCTCAGCCGGATGAACTGGTTCGGTATGGGCTACATCCTGTTCCGCATCACCAGTGACATGGAACGCCTGCCGTTCCCGCTGGCCCCCATCGCCGCCGAGGGCGCAACCGCCCTGGCCGAGGCCACCACCAAGGAACAATCCTGGCGATGGCAGGTCTTCTCCACCGGTGCCGCCCTCGGTCTGGTCTTCGGGACCATCTACGTCGTACTGCCCGTCGTCACGGGCCTGGTCATGACCCAGCCGCTCATGCTGCTTCCCATCCCATTCGTGGATTTCACGACGAACACCGAGACGCTGCTGCCGGGCGGGCTGTTCAGCATCAGTTTCGACCTGCTCCTTGTGCTAACCGGGATGATCCTGCCGTTCCCGATGGTCGTCGGGACGTTCATCGCGTGCATCTTGACGTCGTTCGTGTTCAATCCCGTTCTGTACCACCTGGGGATGTTCCCGCACTACACGCTGGGCACGCGACTGATCCCGACGCAGATGACGCTGGCCTTCGACTTCTACATGAGCACGAACATCGGCGTGGGCCTGGCGGTGGCCCTGCTCGGCCTCGGCCGGATCCTGGTCGTCCTGAGGCGGGCGGTCGCCCGACGTCGCAGCACGATGCCCGATCCGCACGACCAGCTCGGCTACGACCGCCGTCCCAGCCGCGCGCGTGGCGACGTCCCCATGTGGGCGGCCGCGCTGCTCTTCGTCGCCGGCACGTCCGGATACATCTACCTGTGCCACTTGCTCGTGCCTGGGTTCAAGCTGTGGATCGTCATCGCGTTCGGGCTGCTGTGGACGCCCATCAACTCGTACGTGTCGGCCCGGATGATCGGCATGACGGGCGCGCCGCTGGTGGTGCCGTTCCTTCGCGAGGGCTCGTTCCTGTTGAGCGGCTATCCCAAGGTCGACATCTGGTTCGCGCCGATCCCATTGGCCGACTACGGCCCGATCGCCCAGCGGTTCCGCGAGCTCGAGCTGACCCGCACCAAGTTCACCAGCATCATCAAGGCCGAACTGCTCATCGCGCCGCTCGGGCTGATCGCCAGCTTCCTGTTCTGGGCGTTCTTCTGGCACCTCGGCCAGATCCCCTCGGCCGACTACCCCTACGCCGCCCGCATCTGGCCCGTCCACGCCCGCGCGCAATTCCTGTTCTACACCGCCACCGTCGAGGACAATCCGATGCTGCTCGAGGCGCTCAAGCCGTGGCTGATCGGGTGCGGCGCGGTCGGGGGGATGCTGTTTTATGGCGTCTGCGCGTTGGTCGGGCTGCCGATCACGTTCTTCTACGGCTTCATCGGCGGGACGGGCGCGTTTCTATACGGCGGGCTCAGCATGTTCATCGGGGCGATGTTCGGGCGGTACTACTTCGCCAAGCGTTTCGGGCCGGAGCGATGGCGGCG
>CAYOGX010000471.1:0-4819 GCA_964403235.1 uncultured Planctomycetales bacterium
CCGATGACGGGGTGGCACGGTCAAGCTGATAGGGTCCGCCGGTGCGGACCCCCAACTTAACCGTGGTCGTTGCCCAGCGCCGCCACGGCCAAGCGGCGCCTCGTGCCTCGGGGCCGCTTGACCGTGCCACCCAAGCGTACCGACCAATGATGCCGGCCTCAGTGCCGTTGTCCGGCGGTTTCGATTACAATCCCCCAGGCAATGCAACAAGGACCCGTCATCGCGACAGCGGACGCGTGTCCGTCCGCGGGAGCTTGAACCATGCGGCGTGCGAAGCTATCCATCATCGGGGCCGGCGCGGTCGGGGCGACCTGCGCGCATTGGGCGGCGGCGAAGGGGTTGGCCGATATCGTGCTGGTCGATGTCCCGGACAAGCGCGGGCTGACCGAGGGCAAGGCGCTCGACCTGGCGGAGTCGGGCCCGGTCGAGGGGTTCGACGTTCAGATCGTCGGGACGGACGACTATGCGCAGACGGCCGACAGCGACGTGGTGGTCATCACGGCCGGCGTGCCGCGCCGTCCCGGCATGAGCCGCGACGACTTGATCCAGACCAACGTCAAGATCGTCAGCGAGGTGACGAGCCGGGTGGCGGCCGCCAGTCCCGAGGCCGTCCTGGTCGTCGTGTCCAACCCGCTGGACGCCATGGTCTACGCCGCGTGGAAGGTGAGCGGGTTCCCACAGCAACGGGTGGTCGGGCAGGCGGGGTGTCTGGACGTAGCGCGATACTGCACGTTCATCGCCATGGAGATCGGGTGCAGCGTCGAGGATGTGCGGGCCCTGCTGATGGGCGGGCACGGCGACGACATGGTGCCGCTGGTTCGCTACACGACGGTGTCGGGCATTCCGGCCACGCAGCTGATCGCCCCTGAGCGGCTGGAGGAGATCGTCCAGCGAACGCGGATGGGCGGGGGGGAGATCGTCAAGCTGATGGGCACCAGCGCGTGGTACGCCCCCGCGGCCGGCGTGATCCAGATGGTCGAGTCGATCATCTGCGACAAGAAGCGGATCCTGCCGTGCGCCGCCTACTGCGAGGCGGAGTACGGGGTGGGGGGGTATTTCGTCGGTGTGCCCTGCGTGTTGGGCGGCAGGGGGGTCGAACGCATCGTCGAGGTCGAGCTGGACGCGGAGGAGCGGCGGATGTTCGAGGCGTCGGTCGCGCGGGTCAAGGCGCTGTGCCGGACCGTCGACGGGATGCTGTAGGCGACCGAAACGTCGAAGCATCGAAACGTCTAAACGTCGACACGTCAACACGTCGACATTGGGGGTTAGCCGAAGACGATGGCGGCGTAGCCGACGGCCATGGTGGCGGCCTCGTCGAACATGCGGCGGCCGACCTCGTAGCTGGTGGTGTGTTCGAGGAGGAGGGCCTGGGTGGCGCCGAGCTGCTGGCAGGCGGCCATGGTGGCTGCGATCGCGCCCGCGCCACAGGCGCTGCGATTGGCGGCGGCGTCGGGGATGACGGCCTGGGCGTCCATCTCGAGGATCAGGTCGATCAGGCGGCGGTCGTTGACGTCCTTGGCCCAGGCCAGCGCCTCGGGGCCTACGCCCTGTGGGGTGAAGCCGTAGTTGGGTCCGTAGTGGGTCAAGTCGGTCGAGCCGACGACGACGGTGTCCGCCTTGTAGGCATCGATGGCCCGCGCGACGGCTTGGCCGACGTCGACGGCCTGTTTGGTCGGCGAGACGATGATGGGCAGGATCTTGGCGTCGGGCCAGACCCGCTGCACGAAGGGGAGCTGGACCTCGATGGAATGCTCGCGGGCGTGCGCGTGCGGGTCGTCGATGACGGTGTTGGTCATGGAGGCGATGCGTTCGGCCAGCCGTTCGTCAACGTCGACGTTGCCGAGCGGGCTGGACCACTGCCCGGCGGAGAACATCGCGCCGGCGCGGGCGGCGCGGGCGTGGTCGGAGCCGAACAGAACGACGGTGGCGGGCGTTCTGCGTGCAGCCAAGGCGGCGAAGACGCGGGCGGCCGTCGGGCCGCTGAACGTCCAGCCGGCGTGCGGGACGATCCCGCCGTGCAACGTCTCCGGCAACGCCTCGACGTCCGCGTCACCCGGCATGCACTGCCTGACGTGCTCTAGACAGGATTGGCGGTCGCCGGGGTAGAACTGGCCGCTGACGATCGGATCGCGCACCATCATGGCAGGTCTCCGCGGTTGGGGTGAGATGGGCGTTTGCAGCCGTGGCTGAACCCGATTGTATCGCTGGCACGTCGAGATTATCAACCGATCGACAGGAGATCCCTCTCCGTTTGACGCTGCGTTGGCCCGGCCGGTAGGATGGGCTTGGCCGGTTTGGCCCATTGGGTGCGCGGAAACGGGCTGGAGGCCGCCCGGGCCCTGTAGGACGATCCCATGGCAGATCGCGAGGATATCAAGGCCTATCATCGCCGGAAGAACCTGGTGCGCTTGGCGGTGATGGTGTTCGGCCTGGTGTACACGGTTGCGTGGTGCTGGATCGCGCCGGTGTGGGTGGATGGGCTGGCGCCGGCGATCGGGTACCGGTGGCTCGTGCTGCTGCTCGTGGCCGGCGTGATGTTCCTGGCCGAGGAGGTCCTGCTGTTGCCGATGTCTTACTACAGGGAGTATGTGCTCGAGCACCGGTACGACCTAAGCAACGAGACCGTGCGCGCCTGGCTGGTCCGCCAGGCGAAGGAGCTGGCGGTCGGGGCGGTCCTCGGTGCGATCCTGTTGGCCGGGCTGTTCGGGTTGCTGTGGTACGGCGGTCGGTTGTGGTGGCTGTGGATGTGGTTGGGATGGATTTTGCTGGCCGTCGTGCTGACGCAGTTGTTTCCGGTGCTGATCCTGCCGATCTTCTACAAGGCCGCGCCGCTCGAGAACGCGTCGCTGGTCGAGCGATTGCGTCGAATGGCGGAGGCGGCCGGCCTGAAGGTCTCGGGGGTGTTCCGGCTGGGCCTGTCGGAGGAGACCAAGAAGCCGAACGCCATGCTGACGGGTCTGGGCTCGACGCGGCGGGTGTTGTTGTCGGACACGCTGCTGGACGCGTTCGAGCCGGCCGAGGTCGAGACGGTGTTCGCGCATGAGCTGGGCCACCACGTGCGCGGGCATATCCGCAAGGGCATTGCGCTGTCGGCCGTGGCGGCGACGCTGGTGATCGCGGGGATCGTCTGGCGGCTGGGTCCCCATGCGGGCAGCGACGCGAGCCGGTGGCAAGGGGCGGTCGCGGCCCTGCCGCAGGTCCTGGTGGTGGTTCTGTTGGCGGGGGTGGCGCTCCAGCCGGTCGTGAACGCGATCCTGCGGGGATTCGAGACGCAGTGCGATCGTGACGCACTCGAGGCGGCCGGTCCAGCGACCTATCGGTCGGCGTTCGAGAAGCTGGGCGACATGAGCATGGCCGACCCCGAGCCCTCCAGGATCGTCGAGGTGTTCTTCTACGACCATCCGCCCATATCGAAACGGCTGGCGTTGGCGGGTGAGCCCAACGTCGGCAACGACACCGGCGGACAAGCCGCCCGTGGCACACCGGACGACGACGGGCCGTGCGAGCAACCCGACCAGGAGCTATCGCAGTAAGTTGTCGAGGTATTGCTTGGCGGCGGCGATGTCGGCGATCGGATCGGCCGCGTCGGTGCGTCGAACGATCTGCGGTCCGACGTAATCGCCCTGTTCGAGGGCGGCCAGGCACGCGAGGAAGTTGACCTGCCCGGTGCCCATGCGGACCTCGTGACCGGCCGACGTTGACGTGGCCGGCGTGGCATCGCGGAGGTGCGAGGCCACGACGTAGTCGGCAAGGTCGCCCGCGCCCGTTACCGGATCATGTCCGAATTGCAGTAGCCCGCCCGGATCGTAGCAGACGCGGATCATGGGACAGTCGATCTCGTCGAGCAGGTCTCGCAGGACGGTCGGTGCGCTGTGGGCAGCCTGGACCGCCAGGAACGTGTCGGTCCTATCGGCGTGTTCTCCCAGATGCTGAACCGCCTCGATGATCGATTGACGCCGGCGATCGTTCGGATCGTCCGGCACCGGGCCGAGATGCGTGGTCACCACGGGGACGCGCAACCTGGCGGCCAGCTCGAGGACCCGCCGGGTCCTGTCGATCCGCTCGTCGACGGTGGCGGGGTCGGCAAGGCCCGACCCGCCGAGCTGCCCGCCGAGCGTGGCCAGCTCGAGCCCCAGTCCCTCGACGAGCTTCCGCAGGTGACGGACACCGGTCTGGGACAAGGCGGTTGGGTCGACGTCGCCGCGCGTGGCGTCCAGCTCGACGGCGCCGTAGCCCAGGTGCGCAGCCTGCCGCAGTCCGCGCTTGGGGCCCAGTCCGAAGTCATCCACCGCCACGCCCAGTCGAACGAGTGACATAATATGAACTTAGCCCGCACGGAGGCGACGATCAAGCGCCGCCGTCAGCAACACCGGCGCCGCGGCATTCTGCTCATTTCGGGCGGGTGAGGGCCAGGTCCGTGTCCCCCTTGTTGGTGTACGTCGCGGAGCAGGGCGGTCACCGCGGGGGCACGTTCTGCGCGTGGGGCTTCGGCAGCAGGCTGGATCTGCGGCATCGGATCGATCGTCCGGCCCGAACGAGACGGCCGCGGGATCGAACGGCACGGCAAGGAGGGCGCATGAGCGGGTCGACAGATTGGGTCACATTGGGCATGGTGATCGGTACGCTGGCGCCGGTGGTCGGCATACCGCTGACGATGATCACGTTGTACCTGCGGTCCATCCGCGAGGGACAGGAAAGGCGCGAGGCGGCGGATGGCCGACGGATGGGGGCGATCGAGGCAAACGTGCGTCGCGTCGACGAGCGGATCGGCGGGGTGGAGCGCGGTCAGGTAGCTGGCGAGCGCGGCAGACTGGCGGGA
>CAYOGX010000472.1:0-4791 GCA_964403235.1 uncultured Planctomycetales bacterium
CGCGCCCGATGGGTATAGGCGATCATCGACAGGGCGGTGATGATGACCGCAGCCCACACGAAGATGGGCTGAAGCCATCGATGCAACGGGACGCTGACCCACTCGTCGATGCCCGCCAGACCGCCGAGCACGACGCCGATGGCGATCGCTTGGACGAGCATCTTCATTTTTCCGTAGATGGTGGCGGGGAAGACGGCGCCCTGGCCTTCGCTGAATCCGCGGAGGCTGGTGACGAGCAGTTCGCGACCGATGATGACGACGACCATCCACGGGTGGATTCCCGTGGCGTATCGGCCGGCCTGGGGGTCGTAGAAGTTGACGCCGGTCAACATACAAAACGCGCCGCAGATGAGGATCTTGTCGACGAAGGGATCGAGGATTCGGCCGAAGCTGGTGACCTGCTTCTGTCTTCGGGCGAGGTAGCCGTCGACGACGTCGGTGGTGGCGGCGACGATATAGAGCCAGAAGCAGATTTGGGCGATCCAGAGGTCGCGCCCCTGGGGCTCGTAATCGAGCTGGGCAAGCAGGACCAGGAAGACGACGGTGAGCACCAGCCGGCCGATGGTGATCTGGTTGGGCAGATTGATGCGCATGCATCACACGATCGGTGGAGCCATCACAGGGTCATCACTGTAGATGCGCTCTACGTCCGGGGATTGAGCATACCCTGTGTGGGCCTGGCAATCAAATCGTAGCCCTCGCGTGCAAAGCATTCGGCATGGAGAAAGGGACCTGGGGGGTCGGGCGGATCGACGAGGCGCACGACGCTGTCGACTTCCGGCGCCTGGCCGGCGTGACGGGCGATCAGGTTCCCGTGGAAATCGGGGCGTTCCACCAGGAGATCCATACGTCGCCCGATCATGGCGTCGGCCTTGGCGAAGGCGATGGTCTGCTGGGTTTGCATGAGGGCGTCGAGCCGGTCCTGTTTGACCGTTTCGGGCATGTGATCGGGGAGCCGGGCCGCGGGGGTCTCGGGTTCACGTGAGTAGGTGAATACGCCGAGCGCGTCGAACCGGACGTCGCGGACGAAATCCAAGACTTCCTGGAAATCCGCATCGGTCTCGCCGGGGAAGCCGGCGATCAACGTCGTCCTGAGCGCGATGTCGGGCATGCGCTCACGAAGGGTGGCCAGCAGATCTTCGATGTCGCGGCGCGTCACACGCCGGCCCATTTGGCGTAGGATTCGGTCGTTGATGTGCTGGAGGGGGAGGTCGACGTAGTTGACGACCCGCTCGCATTCAACCAGGGCGTCGACGAGGGCGTCGTCGAAGAGACGGGGATAGGCGTACATCAGGCGGATCCATGCGACGCCCTTGAGGTCGTTGAGTTGCCGCAGCAGGCCCGCCGTTCCGGGCTGGTAGCCGACATCACGGCCGTAGGCGGTCGTGTCCTGGGCGATGAGGTCGAGTTCGACCGCGCCGTCGGCGATCAGCTCGCGGGCCTCGTCCAGGACGACCTGGAGCGGTTTCGATCGCATGGGCCCGCGGATAGCGGGGATGGTGCAGAAGGTGCACCGCTGGTCGCAGCCCTCGCCGATCCGCAGGTAGGCGTAATTGCGCGGCGTGAGGCGGAGGCGGGCCGTGTCGGCGGGCATGGGGACGCATACGCGATCATTGGCGGCCGGTTCGGGCTGGGGGTCTGTGTCCAGGACGGCCTGGACCAATTGCTCGCGCTGGTTCACGCCCAGCAGCGCGTCGACACCGGGGACGGCCTGGCGGAGCTGCTCGCCGTCGCGTTGGACCAGGCATCCGACGACGACGACGCGACGACATCGACCGGTTTGCCTGAATTGAACGGCCTGGTTGATGGCGTCCAGGGCCTCGTCGCGCGCAGCGGCCAGGAATCCACACGTGTTGACCACGATGACGTCGGCGTCGGCGAGCTCGGCGGTGACGGCGCAGCCGGCTTCGGCCAGGTGGGCGAGCATGACCTCGCTATCGACCAGGTTCTTGGCACAGCCGAGCGAGACGAACCCGACGACGGTCTGATCGGACACCGATCGACTCCTCAAGGATATACATCGGATTGTAGCATCCGTAGGTCCTGTCGTTCGGGCCATTTTGAAGTTCGGTGGCCCCAGCGGCGGACCCCACGCTGGTTGAATCGAATGCGGCGCCAAGTTCTCCTTGCCTGAGCGGGGGTCCATGCTGACAATGCTGGTTGGTGATGGGATAGCGCACTGTGGGAGTAGGTCTATGACTGGCATTGTAGGTTTGGCGGGTGAATGGTCCTGTGCGACACGGTTCGCGCGGACGTTGGCGATGTTGTCGGCTGGCGTTTGCGTGTCGCTAGCGGCGGGGCGGGACCAATTGGCTGTCGGCGCGGCTCCGGCGTCGAAGCCGACGACGAGGCAGGTCTCGTTCGGGTCGGTCGAGCGGACCCGGCAGTGGCCACTGAAGCGCTCGCGGACGCTGTACACGGACGCGGAGATCGCCCAGGCCCGCCAAAACATCGAGCAATACGCCGCGGCCCGCAAACTGCGCGACGCGTGCGTCTCGGCGGCGGACAAGATGCTGGCGTGGCCGGACGAGCAGCTCAAGCAGATGATCCCGACGGCCGAGGTGCCGCGGGCGTTCAACGTCGGCACGGCCGGATGTCCGGTCCATGGCAAGAAGGTCTACGCCAAGGGCGGGACGTATCCGTGGGTCACCGACCCGAACCGGCCCTTCAAGATCAAATGCCCGGTGGGCGGCGAGTGGTATCCGAGCAACGACTTCTACGCCTATTTCCGTGGGGGGATGAAGGACCGGTCGCTGTTGACCGGCCCGTACGCCGACGACGGGTGGGGGTGGGTCGGGCCGAACGGCGAGCGGTATTGGCTGGTCGGGTACGCGTGTCACTGGGGGTCGTGGCGGCGGTTTGCATTGAACGGGCTCGACAGCCTGGCCCAAGCCTATCTGCTGACGGGCGATCGACGTTACGCGCACAAGGCGGGCGTGATCCTGGTGAAGATCGCCCGGACGTATCCGGCGCTGGACTACTGCCAGCAGTCGCGCTACTCGCAGATCAGCGGCGGAAACTACCATGGCAAGATCCTGAACTGTATCTGGGAAACGGGGGTGTTTACGAACCTGGCACGGGCCTACGACGCGATCTGGGACGCGATCGACAACGACAAGGCCCTGGCTGAGCTGTATGGTTACCCATCGGGCGAGGCGGTCCGGAATCTGATCGAGTCGAACCTGTTGGAGGACGGCATCGACGCGATCTTCGCCGGTAAGATCCGCGGCAATTTCGGCATGCACCAGCGTGCGCTGGCCTCCGGCGCGATCGTTCGTCAGACCGGACCGATGCGGAAATGGCTCGACGGCATTTTGACGAAAGACACGGCCTCGCACAGCCATATCGGTCTGAATTACGCGCTGTACAATCTGGTCTACCGCGACGGGATGCCCTACGAGACGTCGCCGGGGTACTGCTTCGGGTGGACAAGGAACCTGTACACGACGGCGGCGGTGTTGGCCAAGGCCGACATCAATCTGTTCGAGCTGCCGAAGCTCCGCAGCATGACGGACGCGCCGCTGGACATGATCTGCATCGACAGGCATACGCCCGCCCTTGGAGACGCAGGCAACGTGTGGGGCGGCCTGACGCCGAAAAGCCCGGGCGTGTATCAGACCGCCTATCGGGCGTACGGCGACGCGCGGTACGCACGGTGGCTCGAGCGGATCGGTGGAACGGGCGAGAAGAGCTTCAAGACGTTCGACAGCCTGTTCGATCCGCCGATCAAGGTTGACGCGTCCGCCAAGGCGACCCCACAGGCCAAGGCGTCAAGCCGGTTGATGGACGGGTACGGCATGGCGCTGCTCCGCAACGCGGCCAACACGATGGGCGTGTCGCTTTACTATGGCATGCGAGGCGGGCACGGGCACTTCGATCGGCTGCACTTTGACCTGTACGCCAACGGACAGCCGATGATGCCGGATCTGGGGTACCCGGACTTCATGAACGGGTACGTGTCGGGCATCTACAGTTGGTCCAAGAACACGATCAACCACAACACGGTCACGGTAAACCGGGTCCGCCAGCAGGGCAACGATCCGGGTGTGGTGCATCACTTCGTCGACGTGGACGGTCTGCGGGCGGTGGACGTCGACGCGCCGACGACGTACGCGGACCTAACGATGTATCGCCGCTGCCTGATGCAGATCGAGACGGGCCCGGACGACGGCTACCTGGTCGACGTGTTTCGCGTTCGCGGCGGCGAGGATCACGTCTACAGCTTGCACGGCCCGCCGGGAGCGTTCGAGACGGTCAGCGGCGAGTTCGGCGAGCCAGCCAAGGGGACGCTGGCCGGACCCGACGTGGCCGTCGGCGCGTTGTACGACGATCCCGTGCGGAGCAAGCCCGGCTACAAGGGGACTTACTACGGCTACACCGGCAGCGGCTACAGCCATTTCGTGAACGTCCGGCGGCGGCTCGGCGGCTCGTTTGTCGGACAGTGGCAGCGCGCCAAGGCGGACAAGGCCCGGCTGCAGATCCGCGTGCTGGTCCAGCCCGGACAGGAGCTCCTGCTGGCCGACGCCCAGGTCTCGCCGATCAAACACAAGCGTTTGATCAAGTACGTGCTGGTCCGGCGTGAGGGCAAGGACCTGGACAGCACGTTCATCAGCGTCATTGAGCCGTTCCGCGATCGGCCCGCCGTCACGGGCGTCAAGCAGCTGAAAGTGCCGGCCTCCGCCGTCGCGCTACAGATCGACCGCGGCAAACGCCACGACGTCGTCATCCAGCAGCCTGAGGCCGGGCAGATGGTGCAGCTCAGCGAGGCGATTCGGACCGACGCGGCGATGA
>CAYOGX010000473.1:0-4789 GCA_964403235.1 uncultured Planctomycetales bacterium
GCGCCCCTGCCCGGTCTCGCTCCAGTACTTGCTGTCATAGCCGGCCAACAGGTCGATGCCGACTTCGTAGTGGCTCCGCCCGTCGGTGGCCATGCTATGGCCCTTCATATAGATGTTGTAGACCGATCCCTGATAGATCATGTGGTGATCGACCCGCCCGTCGACGTGCTTGTGGAACCAGTCGTGCATGCGGGTGAATTGGTATCGGGCGGTGTTCAGGCCCGGGAAGATCCGCGTCAGCCACATCGGCGCGGCCCGGCCGACGTAGGCCCCGCCGTCGATGATCCACTCGCCCGTCCCTTCCGGGTAGTTCAGCACGTCGGGCTCGTTGAAGAACCGCTGATGGGTCGCGTCGATCAGCGTGACGGGCCCGGCCGCGTGCAGGCCCGGGAAATCGTACAACACGAGGGCCTTGACGTTGTCCTCGGCGGCGATGCCGACCGCCTCGTACTTCAGGTCGAAGTAGGGGTTGGGCTGATCGGCCGTCAACGCAAACTCGCCGTCGACGAGCCCGCCGTTCATCGCGCACCGGAACGGCAGGACGATCCGCCCGGCCACCAGCTTGAAATCGCTGACGAGCTCGTCGACGAGGAACACCTTCTTGACCTTCTCGCCGGTGACGCGGGCCCGACCGATGTGCAGCCGGCCGGTCAGGTCGCACCGCTTGAGGAACTCGAAGATCGGCTGGGCCTGGACCATCCGCTCCTCGTCCGAGGGGCGACTGGCGGTCGGTTGCGAGGCCGATCCGGCGGGTTGCAGTCGCTCGGGGAATCGCCGCAGCTCGTCGAGATCCAGCTCGTCGGCGATGACGAAGACACTACCGCGGGGGTTGCTGCCCAAACGGTCGACGTGCCCGGCCAGCTTCAGTCGATTCAGGCCGAGCTGGACCCGCAACTCCTCGCAGTCGATGCCGTCGCTCGAGGCCGTCACGTCCCCGTCGAGCTGCACCTGCTCACCCCCGACGGTGGTCCGGACGTTCGTGGCCGTCAGCGTCGAGGTGCCCAGCCGGAACCGGCCGCCCTCAGCCGCCAGCGAGACGTCGCCCTTGATGCCGCCGGCGATCGGTTCGTCCAACAGCGACGGGACCAGCGTCTGAAGGTGGCCCAGATCCGGGAGGTCATAGCTGGCGGACATGGCGAACCCACCCAGGCGCGGCCGGCCGGCGTCGGTCTCGTGCTGCACCCAGAAATCGCCGCTGCCGTCGAACCGCATGTCCGCCGCCCGCAGGCCCCACTCCCGAACGACGAACCCCGTCGTCGTGCCCGGCTGGTCGGGCTGCTCGCGGCTGGCCACGTCGAACGTCAGGCGCATCGTCGTGCCCGCCGGCTTGACCAGGTGCGGGGCGGCGTCGATGTGGGTCTGATCGGCCTCGACGCGGCCCGCCAAGCGAATGCCCTGGCGATCCATCGACAACCGCAACGCGACGCCGGTCTCGCCGGCCAGGTCGTACTGCCGTGCCAGCCGATCGACGGCCGGGCTCAGCGACCGAAGCGCGGCATCGAACACGATCGTCCCGACCGTCGACAGACCGACCTCGCGGAACGGACTCGCCGTCAGCCACCACCGTGGATGCCTGGCCACGTAGGTGCCCGTCAACTTCTCGTGCGTCCCGGGCTGGGTGACGATCCGTCCCTCTGTTGCGCTGAGCCGGCACGAGGCAAGCGATAGCGCCACCCGGTGCACCGTCAGCTCCGGCGGTTCGGCCTCGTCGCGGCCGGGCGAGCTTTCCACACTGGCCGTCAGGTGGCAAGGCACGCCCGGTGGTTTGTCGATCGGCTCGGCCCCGGGCAGGCGAAGGCCCAGCCCACTGGCGTCCGCCTCGACGTCGATCCGATGCCGCTGCGGATCGCGGTGCGATCGGATCTTCACGGACGCCCCACCCCGCAGCCGATAGGGCGCGAGCCGCTCGGCCGTCCGCGGCGCATGCCTCAGCAGCGCGGGCACTTCGGCCGCGTGGGCCACGAGTTCGCCCCGTTCGTAACCGTTGCCCCAGGCGTAGCTCGCCCTGCCCCTCAGCCCCACCAGCTTGAACGCGGCGGCATAGCGATTCTGCAGCGTGTCCAGCGAATGGTCGTAGAAATGGTCGAGCATGATCGACGCGTCCTCGCCCACCGGTTTGTTTAACGCATCACCCAGGTCGATGCCGAGTTTGCCGGCCTCGACGTCGACGTGCGCACGCCAGACCTCCGGGGTCATCTGCCGGCCGGACGCAACAGCCGCCAAGTTCGTCTCGACCTTCACCGTGCCGTCACCCGTCAATCCCCGCCCGTCGTGGCCTTGTTCCAACCGACGGGCCAGCGTCGGCATGGCGGCCAGCAGCGCCTCGATTTTCTCGACGTGGACGGTGGCGGCCACGTACGCGTGCGCCCTGTACCGCGCCCCGTCGTCCGTGGCGTCCGGATCACCCGCCGGCTGCCCCGCGGGCAGTCGCTCGACCGCCAGCTGCGCACGAGAGCCGCGCGGATCGATCCACGCCCTGCCTCGCCCGCAACGGACGTCCAGACCGACCTCGCGCAGCGTGCCACGCGGCTGGTGGGCCAACGCCAACTGCACGGTGGTCGACAGCGCCTGCCCCGTCGGCTTGGCAAACGTCTGGCCAACCACCAACTCCGACGATGCCGGCACGTTCAGATAGCACCGAACCCGTGTAGCCGTCGGCTCGGCGTCCGTCGGCTCCAGGCCCAGCGTCAGCGCCATGGGGCCCAGCAATCGCGCGTCCCGCAGCGGATCGGTCAGGACCGGCAGGTATTCACACAACCGATCGGATGCTTGCGTGCTCAGCCGCATCTCGCCGCGCGTCTGGTGCAACACATGTTGCCACACGTCCCGGTCATCGCCGCTGCCACGAATCTCCTTGTCGACGGCCGTCGCTGCTTCCAACGGCATCTGACCGTTCGCCACCACGGTGTGCGGGCCCAGACGAACGTGGAACTCCCGCAGATCAATGCGCCCGGCCCCGCGGTCAACGGCCACGTCCACACGCACCGACGCGGGATCGCCTGCCGGCACGCAAATCACCTCCGGCTGAACGAATTCCGCCTCCGTGGCGTCCAGCGCGAACCGCAGCCGATCGCTGCCCGTCCTCCGCTGCCAGCTCACGTCGAACCGGCAGGCGCCGCGCGACCGCGTCTGTCGACCCAGCAGCTCGTCCACCTCCGGCAGGGACGCACGCAACAGCGCCAAATCGTCCGCCTCGCCGGTCAAGTCGAGCTCGATGCGGCGCTCGCCGTGCAACGCCAGGCGGATCGGGCTCCGGTCGGGTCGTCGCTGCGCCTCCAGGTGGAGCCCGGGCAGACGGCAATCGAATTCGCTGAACACCAACACGTCCGCGCTCGGGTTCCATCGGCCGATGGCGGCCAGATCCGCCGTCGACAGACGATCGGGCCGATCGCGGCCCTGGCGGTAAACCGACACGTCCGACAGCGTGGTCCGCAGTTTCACGTCGACCGTCAGGTCCTCCTGCACGCGCACGTCCAGCATGCCGGCGCTCCACCCGGTCAATCGTCTCAACGCGCTGCCCGGGATCAGGTGCACGGGCAGAGAGGCCAGATCGAGCCGATCCCACGTGATCCGTCCACCGCCGCTCAGCTCGACCCCCTGCTTCAGCTTGGGCATGGTCAGCTCGCCGTCGGTGGCGATGCCGCCGGCACCTTCGGTCGGCGTCGTCGTGCGGTTGGGCGTCCGTCCCGGGGGCAATTGGCCATGGATCTCCCAACGCGCCTGACCCGTCTGCGAATCGAGCCGACAGACCAGTTGACCCAGTCGCAGCTCCACCTCCTCGCCCGGCGCCTGGCCGCGCGGCCCCCGCGGAGCTGTCGCGCCGGACGCCAGCCGCCCGATCCCCTCGCCGGATGGGGCGGCGACATGTTCCTCGACGATATGAATTGCGGCGTTGACGGCCGACCATTCCCCGCTCGGTGCCCTCTGCGTGCCCTCCGCGCCGAGGTCGGCGATGTTCAGTCGCTGAACGCCGTCCTCGGTCAGGATGACGATCCACACCTCCGGCTCGTCCAGATCCAGCCGACCGATCGGACGCCCCAACATCGCACCCAACGGCGAGAACCCGGTCTGAACCCGACGCACGCGGACGAACGGGCCCCGCCCGAACTCCGGCCGACGGTCGATCGTCAACCCCTCGATGACCACCCCCTCGCCCCAGCTCAGCCGCAGGTTGGCGATCCGTGTCGCGCGGTTCATCGCCGCGGTAATCTCGGCGGCGATCCGGTTAGCCAGCCACCCTTTCGGGATCAGCCACGGCAACAGCGCGTACAGAACCACTGCCGTCCCCACCAATCCCAGGCCGATCCACCCGACCCGGCGCAGCGCCACCCGCCGCGCTCGATGAGACGGACCGACCTCGGCAGCAACTTCGACCCCAGGCGATGTCACGAAACCAACACCCTCTTGGGACCCCATCAAACCGTCAGCGCGCCTGCCGCCTTCGCGCTGCTAGCCATGACCGAACCAGCACCGTTGATCTTATCAGATGATCGGGCCCCGTCGATACACCGCACGGCCTGGGGCCGTCCCACCCGGGGGCGGCCGACGGCACCCCTCTACGGTCGCACCGCGCCGTGCTACGGTCGCGGCGGGTCGTAGGCGGCGACCGTGCGCGTGCCGGCGACGATGATCTGATCCGGTAGGCAGATCAGGTGCCGCCACGTCTCGACCGGACGGTCCGCGCCACGAGTGGGCCGGCCCGATCTGACGTGCCGGCATTTGTCCCGCCCGTCGGCCGTCGTCAGCCAGACGTCACCGTTCCTGTCCAGGGCGCACAGCGACCAGCGAC
>CAYOGX010000474.1:0-4784 GCA_964403235.1 uncultured Planctomycetales bacterium
ACATGCGGAGCTTCATGGCCCAGGTCCCGCATCCTGCGTACTGGAACCTGTACGGCCCCACCGAGACGAACGTCTGCACGTACCATCGCGTCAAGCCGGCGAATCTCACCCGCCCCGAGGGCATCCCGATCGGCAGGCCCGTCTCGGCGACGCGAACGTGGGTCGTCAACGAAGACCTGCAACCGGTACCGTCCGGCACCGTCGGTGAGCTTCTGGTCGCGGGCCCCACGCTCCTGGCGGGCTACTACCAGGACGACCGTTCCACCGCCGAACGGCTGATCGCTGCGCCCGACGGTGTCGGACGGGCGTACAGGACGGGCGATCGCGCGGTGGATCGCGGCGGCGTGCTTATGTTCCAAGGGCGCCAGGATCGCATGGTCAAGAGCCGCGGATACCGCATCGAGCTGGCCGAGGTCGAGGCCGTGCTCGCCGAAAACGCCGCCATCGGCGAGGCCGCCGTCGTGGCCGTCGGGCACCGCATGCGCGGCACGACCCTGACCGGTTTCGTCTCCGTCCAGGACGGCGAGGACTTGACCCCACGCCAACTCAACGCCTACTGCCGCCAATACCTGCCCAAGTACATGGTGCCCCAAGGCTGGCGGTTCGTCGACCGCCTGCCTCGAACCCCGCACGGCAAGATCGACCTGACCGCCCTGTCCCAACAAGCCACGTGACGCCCCCTCGCGTGGTACACTGATATGATCTGCGGAGCATCTGTCCGATGGCCCTCACGTGCCCCAATTGCGGGGCCCAGTTCGACGTGACGCTGTTCCAGTTCGGTCGGGGCGTGCGGTGTGACTGCGGCGAAGTCGTGTCCCTCGAACGGGGTCATACCCTTCGGTTGACTCGACCTGAGCGCGGGTCACGGCGTCCGCCCGATGGCGAGCCACCGGTCGGCGACGCTGGGGGTGAGCAATCCGAGTAGCTCCAGCACGTCGCCCAACGTGAACCGCCGCCGGACGCGGTGGCCGTGCAGGATGGCGCTTCGTGCCAGGTCGCGATCGCCCGTTCCCGAGGCCGATACCAAGTCGGCCTCCGCGCCGGCCCGGCGGAGCGCGTCGCCGACCACCGCCGACGGTCGAACGAACCGCCGCAACTGATCGGGTAAGTCCCCGCTGTGCCACCGATCGGCTACGTTCGACCAGCGGGCCAACGCCTCGACGATGCGATCGGCCTTGACGGCATAGTCACGCCACAGCTCGGCGACCATCTCGCCGTCGGTGTCGAACGGGCCGAAATGCTCGTGGATTCGCCGTCGGGCTTGATCCGGTTGGAACGATGGCGGCCGGCGCCATACGTCGTCGTGCGCGGCCAGGAGCGTCTCGAACGCGGTTGCCGAGATCAGCGCAGCCGCCCCCACCTGTGCCCCGTGGAGGCCCGTGTCCCGATCGGCCGCCATAGCGCGCAGGTCGAGATAGTGACTCAAGACGTGTTCCCAACCGCTGACCGGCGTGGTCTGGTCGACGATGGACATGCCGATGCCGGCGAGCATGAGCGTCTCGGCCAGCGTTCGGAGGCCGGCGAGCTCACCCCGGCCGATGGCGGCGGCGTGGTCGAGCAATCCCTGCTCAGCCTGAGCCAGCAGGTCGAACGGCACGGTATTGAACGTCTCGTCCACGCCGAACACGTCACCCAGGTACCAATCACCGTAGGCGGTACATCGGGCCATCAGGTCGCCGAACCCCGCACGCGTCAGCTCGACCGGCGCGTCGCGGATCATCGTGAGATCGACCAAAACGACGTCGGGCGCCCGGGAGGGCAGCGTCCGCTTGACGCCGCCGACGGCCAGGACCGCCATCGACGAGGTAAAGGCCGTTACCGTACACGCCGTCGGGCAGCAGAGGTGCTCGAAGCCCGCGCCGCCGTCCTGCTCGATCAGGTACATGGCATGCTTGGCCAGGTCGGTGATCGTCCCCGATCCGAAGGTGACCACCAGCGAACCTGGTTCGATCCGACCGGCGAGGTCGGTCGCCAAGGCCAGGTCCGCGTGCGGCGGCGCGTCGGGTTCGCCGAGCTCGATCGGCGTGACGTCGCCGAGTCGTTCGCGCAGGGCGGCCAGCACTTTCGGCTTGATCGTCGCGCCGTCGCGACACATCGGCGTGCGATCCATGATCAGGATCGGCCCCGGTCGGTCCGCGCACGCTTCGACTGCGCGGGCGGGCAGCTCGTCGAGTATCTCGGGACCCATGATGATCTGACGAATGGTCAGTGGCGCCAACGGTTCGGTCCGGGAGGCCAGCCACCGACGCAACGCCTCCAACGCACACGAACCGTGATCGAACCACCCGGCATCCATGGTCGCAGTGTCCCAGCGGTCGGGCGGGACCGCAAGCCGAATCGGTCCACCTTGATCAAACGCCTGCCGGACAGTACAACCTCAGGCCGGTAACCATGCCGGAGGCCTGACCATCGAGCCGCGCGAACTTGCTCGTCGAACGGTCGTCATGGGTCTAATCGTCGTATCTCTGGCGGGCGTGGCGGTCCGCGCATATCTGATCGCGACGACGGAGATCGTCGCTCGCGACGGGATCACCTTCGTCAAATACGCCCAGGGTCTGCGCAGCGACCCGATCGGCGAGATGCGCGGTCAGGCGCAACACCCGCTTTACCCGACGACGGTTCTGGTGGTGCACTCGCTGATCGGGCCGGTGTTGGCGAGTGATCCGGTCTTCAGTTGGCCCCTCGCCGGCCAGATCGCGTCACTGGTGGGCGGGATGCTGGCGGTCTGGGCCGCCTACGCCCTTGGCAGGATCATGTGGGATCAGCGTATCGGCCTGATCACCGCCCTGTTCGCCGCCCTGCTCCCGGAGCTGTGCCAGGTTTCCGGGGACGCGCTCAGTGACGGCCTGCATCTGGGCCTGTATCTGTGGGGACTGGCGTTGCTGCTCCGGGCGCGACAGGGGAACCGGCTGCGCTGTGCGGCCGCGGCGGCGCTGTTCTCTGCCGCGGCGTTCCTTGTCAGACCGGAGGGCGGGAGTATCCTGGCGATTGGTCTGGTGGCGATTCTGACGGCGCGTCGCGATTGGGGCTGGTCGTGGCGGCGGCGCGTGGCCGGGGTCACCGTCATGCTCGTGTGCTTCGCCGTGTTGGCCGGCCCGTACATGATCACCGTCGGGCGTGTGATCAAGAAGAAGAACATCTTCGAGCTGTTCGGTTTAAACGACTGGACTGAAACGGCCGCCGCCCCGCTGCCGCGTCGACCGGATCCGGCCAGGGATAGCCCCGCCCGCGTTGCCAATGGCCCCGGCGCGGTCCTCGATGGGCCGGGCCCCCTGGACGGGGTCCGCACCTTCAACGCCGATCCGCCCGTCCGAGCCGCGCTGCCGGTCCCAATCCCCGTATGGTTGCTGTACTACTGGGCGCGTGCCTGCCGGGTGGTCTACCTGATATTGGGCCTACCGGCCCTGGCGATGTGGGTGTCCGGGAGACCCCGCGGACGAGGCCCCGTCGTCCTGGCATTCCTGCTGCACATGGGCCTACTGTACGCACTCTACTCATCGTTCGGGTACCTCAGCCTTCGGCATCTTCTGGTCCCGGCCGCGCTGACGTTGCCCTTCGCGGCCGCCACGTTCGGCTGGCTGGTGGACCAGGCGTCGATCCGCCTGGGTTCGCGACACCATCGACGTGCCCGCGTCGTCAGGCCATTGGCCTATCTGGTCGGTATCGCGGCCGTGGTCGGCCCGACCACACCGTGGATGCTGAGGACCATCGGTCCCGGGAGCGGCTTTCTCATGAAGGCCGGACGGTGGCTCCACGCCCACAGCCAGCCGGGCGACCTCGTCCTCACCACCCGAAACCGCGCGGCCTACTATGCCGAGCTGCCCATGGCACTAGCGCCCGACAGCGGATCGGTGGACGAGCTTGCCCGCTCCATCGATCAGCAGAAACCCGACTACGTCGTGATTGAGCGGGCGCACGAGACGGTATCGCATCGAAACCCGAACTTCTTCGCCGACTTGGCCGCCTCACCGTTGAGGCACCGGCTGGAGCTGATCCACGAAGAAGCTCCCGCCGAGCCGAACCGAAGGGCCAGGGTCTTCATCTATCGGGTCAGGGCCTCGACCGCATCGCAATCCGCGGGTTCCAGGCCCACCGCGCGGTGAGCGCACGTATGACCGAACCCGAACGAGCCGTTGAGCTTCTCGACGCCAATGCCACCATCGGGCGGTCGATGTTCAAGCCCCCCTTCGTCACCGCCGACGAGCTACTGGCTGAGATGGTTCACCTCGGCATCGACGCGGCCGTGGTTTCCCACGTCCTGCAACGCGAGCATCACCCCGCCGTGGGGAACCGCGTCCTCATCGAGGAGCTGGCCGGCAAGGCGTCGCTGCTGCCCACCTGGACGTTCCTGCCGGATTACACGCGCGAACTGCCGCCGGCAGAGGCCTATGTCGACCAGATGCTGTCCAGCAGCGTTCGGGTGGCCAAGATCTACCCCCGGGCCTACTTCACACCGTTGGCCGATTGGATGCCCGACGCGCTGTGGACCGCGCTCGAACGGCGCCGCGTGCCGACGTTCATCTGTCCCGATCTGCCGATGCAGGGGACCAGGGACGGCCTGGAACGCCAGGCGCTGCGCCAGTTGTGCCTCGACCATCCCGAGCTGCCCGTGGTCGCGGGCGAGTACCGTATCCGAACGGAGCTGCGGGCTCTGTACCGACTGATGGATCAGTGTCCGAACTTCCACCTGGAGCTGTCGGGCCTTTGGGCGTACCGCGCGATCGAGTTCATCTGTCGCACCTGGGGCCCCGAGCGGCTGATCTTCGGCACCAACCTGCCGAACC
>CAYOGX010000475.1:0-4782 GCA_964403235.1 uncultured Planctomycetales bacterium
CAGCAAGCAAGAGGACCCGGGCGGGAACCCCTTCTTCGACTTCATCCATCAATCGCCGGATGTGAGCCTTACCAATCCGGACGAGGACGGCACCCCATATGAATTCCAGCCCGACCCGCTCGGTATCCGGGCGAATCCGCTGTACCAGATGGCGACACAGGAGCACTGGGATTACCGTGCGCGCACCTTGGCGGGTCTGGCCTTGCGCTATACCCCCCTGCCCTGGTTGGCCTTCGCGGCCGACGGCAGCTACGACAGGTCCGACAGGCGTTCGGAGGACTACGTTCCGCGGGGAGTGAAGACGCCCAACTACCCGGACGGCAGTATCGGTTCTTCCGATATTTACGAGGGGATGACGGAAGGCGTCCATGCCATGGCAGGTGTGACCGTGAAGCGCGACTTCGGTCTCCTTTCAACCAGCACTGCGGCGCGGGTCCTGGTCGAGCAGCAAGACAACAGCACCGTCGACGCGGAAGCCGATGAGGCCGCCGTGGGCGGCCTCTCGGACCTCGACGCGTACGTTACGCTGGACAATACGTCCAGCGAGACGAAGATCCGGTCGCGCGGCTACTACCTCACCACCGATCTGGACTACGACGAGCGCTACATCGTGAGCGCGCTGGTGCGGCGCGACGGCAGCTCGTTGTTCGGCGCGGACCAGCGTTGGCATTGGTACTACCGCGCCAGCGCCGCGTGGCGGCTTAGCGCCGAACCCTGGTGGCCGTTCCCCAACATGCTGAACGAGTTCAAGCTGCGCTACTCGCGCGGGACGGCGGGAGGACGCCCTAGTTTCGCGGACCGCTTCGAGGTTTTCGGCATCGGCTCGACCGGACTCACGCTCGGCACGCTGGGCAACACTCGCCTCAGGCCCGAGAAGACGACGGAGCAGGAGTTCGGTTTCGACGCGGTTGCATTCGAGCGTCTTTCGCTGGGGTTTTCGTACGCCAGACAGCGCACGGTAGACCAGCTGGTCGACGTGCCACTCACTTCAATCTACGGCTTCTCTTCGCAGTGGCAGAACGCCGGCACCCTCGAGGGCAGTACGTACGAAGGCACGCTCGAGGCCCGTCTCCTGCAGAAGAGGAACATGCGATGGAGCGTGACCCTCATTGCCGATCACTCGAAGAACACGCTGGTCGAGTACGACCGGCCGTGCCATCGCGATGGAATTGGCTACCGCTGCCCGGGCAGCGCGGTGACCGAGATGTGGGGACAGAGGCCGTGGCAGTCGTTTGACGACCTGCCCGCCGTGCACGCGAATTCGCACGACCAGTTCCAAATCAACGACGACGGGCTGCTGGTGCCGGTCGGCAGCGGCCACAACTGGACCGACGGTGTGGCCGATGCGCTGTGGCTCACCAGCGTGACTATCGACGGGGTCGATTACCCGTGGGGCTTGCCTTCCCTCATGCTGGACACGTTGACGGGTCAACCTGGTTTCGTCCTTATGGGTGATGCAAACCCCGATCTGAACTGGGGTATCTCCACTCAATTCGGCTACGGCCCGCTCAACCTCTACGCGCTTCTCGGAGGGCAGATCGGCGGCGACATCTACAACGCAACCAAACAGCGGATGTACCAGTATTCGCGGAACCGCGAGATCGACCAGATCGGCAAGCCGGACTCGCTGAAGAAACCGAGCACCTATTACTCCGAGGAGCTCTACAACGGCAACAACTACTCCGGGTGGTTCGTCGAAGACGGGACCTACGCCAAACTGCGGGAAGTGTCGCTGCGCTTGAGCCTGACACCGCGGGACCTGCCGTTTCTGGAGCGGGCGCGCTTGCAGCGGGTGGTACTGTCCGTCATCGGTCGGAATCTGTACGAATGGACCGACTACAGCGGTTACGACGCCGAGATCGGCGGGGTCCTAACGCGCATAGACAGCTTCGACTTTCCGACGTATCGCACCATGACATTCAGCGTCGAGATCGAGTTCTAGGACGACCAGAGGAGAAGAGATCATGAGAAGAACCGCCAAACTAATGCTCGTCTGCCTCCTGGTCGCCACCGCTGCGTGCGAAGACCTCGATGTGACGAACCCGAACAATCCGAGCCTTGTGACCGTCCAGGCAAACTCACAGGACCTGCTCTCGCTGATCAACAACGGCCTACTCCAGTGGTTCGACCGGTCAAACGGAACGAGGCCCGGCATTGCGATGAGCTGCATGGCTGATGAGTTCAGCACCGGCTTCCTGGACTTCGGCGGACAGTACCTGTCGACAGAGCCGAGGGACGCCATCGACAACGGCATCCCGACGGGAAACGCGCCGCCCCACCACGAGACCTGGCCGGACTACTACGCGAACATCGCTGCCTTGAACACCGCGCTCAAGCTCCAGAAGGACGGAGACCTGGTGCTACGCGATGCGGCGGGGGACGACATGACCACCCCGGCGCTCGCGTACGCCAAGTTCGTGCAGGGCCTGAATCACGGCTACATCGCCCTGATGTTCGACAAGGGTTACGTGCACAGTGAGTCGCTGGATCTGGAGGCGCTCGCGGATGCCACACTCGAGGAGTTGCTCGACCTGATCCGCCCCTACGGCGAGGTTTTAGACACCGCGCTGGCCGAGTTGAACGCGTCGCTCCAGATCGCCAACTCGGCGTCGTTCACATACCCCGCGTCGGTTCCCACCACCTGGTTCCTGGGGTACTCCCGTACGAGCCAGGAGCTGGCCCGGATCGTCCACACCTACATTGCGCGGCTCATGGTGTACGTGGCGCGGAGCCCCGCTGAGCGCGCTGCGGTGGACTGGAATGCGGTGATCGCCCACATCGACCAGGGCATCACCGAAGATTTCGAGGTGATGGGCGTGACGGGCTTCGTAGACAGTTACTTCAAGCAGCGTGCGGCGCGGCAGCGCACCACCAGACCCAGCGACTTCATGCGGGTGGACTACAGGGTGGTCGGCCCGGCCGACCAGGGGCCGGACTTCATAGAGTGGTACGCCCTGCCCTGGGCGGACCGAAACCCGTTCCAGATGACGGACGTGCAGGATCGGCGTATCGACGGGATGGACCCGGCCCCGGCGACCTGCGCGGGAGTCCCGGACAACGCGAGCTGCGGCCTGTACATGGGCTATCACCCAGAGAACATATTCAAGGTCGGCCGCGGGACCGGCCAGCGGTCCTATTACTTCTACCACCGCTGGGGCAGGGGCACATCCTGGGAGAGCGGCCCACTCAAGGCCGTGAACATCGCCGAGATGGACCTGATCAAGGCCGAGGGCCTGATCCGGCTCAACCGCGCGGATGAGGCGATTCCCCTCATCAACAAGTACCGCGTGACCAACGGGCAGCTCCCACCGGTCGACATCAACGGCGCGCCCGGCACGGCGCCCAACTGCACGCCGCGCCGGATGGACGGCACGTGCGGTAACCTGTGGGACGCGCTGTGCTACGAGAAGCGTATCGAGACTCTGGGCTTGGAAGGCGGCCCTGCGTACTACGACGCGCGCGCCTGGGGCTTCCTGGCGGAGTACACGGCGGTCGAGTTCCCGATTCCGCGGCTCGAGCTGGAACTGCTTTACCCGGGCGACCAGGGGGCGATCTACTCCTTCGGCGGCCCAGGCGGTGAGAGCGCCGCGCCACCGCCGAACTTTGAAGTGTGCCCGGCCGGCGTCACGCTGCCCGGGTGCCCGTGATGCCTGCTGTATAGGCGGTACGGCGAGCAGCAAAGTGTGAGCGGTAGGTACTGGGCTCGCCGAAAACGGCGAGCCCAGCTTCTTTCCGGGAGACGTCGACGCGTCGCGGCCTATTGTCCTACTGACCCCGCCCAACGACGTCCGGATCTTCGCGCACCGTGACGGTTCCGTCGTAGGATCGCCCGCCGACGGTTAGGCGGACGGCATAGGTTCCGGCCGCGGTTTCGGGTGGCCCGCCGCGGAAGCGGAATGCGCCGAATCCGCCACCGGGTACGGCGCCCGCACGGCGGCCCGGTCCGGCTGCCGCGACAGCCTCATCGGGGGGCGCCACGAATCGGAGATTCCAGCGGTAGATGTTGATGCCGCGCTGCGCCTCCACAGGCAACGTGACAGTCTGCTCGCCGTCGAGCGAGCTGATCTCTAGCGTGAGCGGGCCGCTGGGCGCGTCCTTGAGATAGAACGTTATGGATGCAGTGTTTGCGAGATCGCGCGGGTTGTTCGCAGGCCCGGTCTGCTGGATCGACAACGGGTTGCGGCCCATGAACAGGAACTGGCCGCGCGTGGCACCGCGGTTGATGCCGTGCCATTTCGTTGAGATGCGGTTGTCGAACATGTAGGCATCGGACGCCAGCACGGCCGGCGTCAGCTGCTGCAGCGGCGTGATGTCATCCAAGATCCAGACGCCGCGGCCGTGCGTTCCCGCGATGAGGTCGTTGTCGCGCGGGTGGATGACCAGATCGTGCACGGGTACGGTGGGGAACCCGTTCATCAGCCGGTACCAGCTCTGTCCTCGGTCAATTGACGCATAGAGAGAGAACTCCGTGCCGACGAACAGCAGGTCCGGGTTCTTGAGGTCCTCCTTGATGACGTACACCGGGTGGTTCTGCGGCAGCCCGGCGGAAAGGCTCGTCCAGGTGCGTCCGTAGTCCGTGGTGCGGAAGACATAGGGCTTGAAATCGTCGCTCCTGTGGCCTTCGATGCTAATGTAAGCCGTGGCCGGATCGAAGTGGGAAGCCTCCACGCGGCTGACCCAGCGATGCTGCGGCACGCCCGGCACGTTCGAGCGCACGTTGGTCCACGTCTTCCCGCCGTCGAGCGTGAGCTGCACGTTCCCGTCATCGGTGCCGACCCAGAT
>CAYOGX010000476.1:0-4775 GCA_964403235.1 uncultured Planctomycetales bacterium
GTGATCGTGGGCACGTTTTCGCCGACGTGGACGATGCCTTCCACGTTGTCGACGGTCATGATCTGCGGTCGAGCGAGGATGTCGAGCCGCCGGTTCTCCTGTAGCGCCCGGATGAGCACGCTGACCGCCTCGCTGGAGGCCGAGATCACCAGCCCCCCGTACCCCAAATCGCTGTTCTGACGCCCCAAGGCGAGGTTCGAGAGCCCCTGCGTGCCCACCAGATTGGAGCCAGCCGCGCCGGTGTTGTTGCCCAACGGGATCGCCGTATTGTTGAACAGGAACCCCGGCACGCTGTCGACGCTGCGGTCGAACAGGATCGAGTCCTGCAAGCCGAGCTCCACGCCGAACTCGTCGGTATCGTTCAACTGGACGGCCGCCAGCAGCACCTGGATCACCACCATCGGCGGCCGCGCATCCAGCTTCTCGACCAGATCGATGATCCGATCGTAGAACCGTTCGGTGGAGCTGATGATCAGGGCGTTGGTGACCAGCTCGGGCACGATCACCACTTCGCGGTCGGTCTGCTCGATCGAGCTCAGCAGCCCGTCGACGGGCTGCTCCGCGTCGAGCTCGCTGGAGAGGAAGTCGCTGACCGCTTCGGCCACGGTTTCGGCCGAGGCGTTCTTCAAGCGCATGACCACGGTCTGGCGCATGCGCAGATCGCTCTCATCCAGACGCATCAGGATCGCCTCGACCACCTCCAGGTCGCCCGTCGAGCCCGTCGCGATGATGCTGTTGGTCCGCACGTCGACGGCGAACCGCAGGTACACCAGCGAGCTGTCGTCCGGTTTGGCCCCCGCAAGAACCGTTGGCTCGGCCGCCTGCGCCTGGGCGCCGAAGAGATCTTCCAGCGTTTCGAGCAAGTCCGAGGCGTCGCCGTGGACCACGGTGAACACCTTCACCTCCGCCTCGGCCGTCGGCAGGGCGTCGAGCTGTTCGATCAGCGCGGCGATCAACGGCATGCTGTCGGGCGAGGCGGTGACGATCAGGGCGTTCGCCCGCTCATCGGCGGTCACGAGCACGTCGGTGAGAATCCCCGAGTTCAGAGTCCGCCGGTCCTGGTCGTCGGTGGTGACGAATTGCAGGCGGATCGATTTTCGCTCCTGCTGCTCCTGCCCCAAGCCCGTGGCTCGCTGGATGACGGCACGCTGCCCCGTCCTCTGGCCGTACATCTGCGCCGTGATGGCGTCTTGGAGCACCGGGGCCAGGTCTTCGGCCAGCGAGTTCTTCAGCTTGAAGATGCGGACCTCGTTGACCGTCTCGTTCTCCGCGGCGTCCATTCGCTCGATGAGCGCCGCCACTTCGGCCATGTCGCTCGGGTTCGCCCGCACGATCAGCGAATTCGTGCGGAAGTCGGCCGTGATCTGCACGCGCGTGGCCAGGCTGCCTTCTTCGTCCTCGTCCTGCTCCTCGAAGAACTCGGTCAGCGACTCCTGGGCGGTTTCGGCGGGCGTGTTCTTCAGACGGAACACCCGGAATTGCGCGGTCGGCGGCACGGGCCGATCCAACCGCTTGATCAGATCCGTCACCGTGTCGACGCTTTCCCGCCGACCGATCAGCAGCACGGCGTTCGGTCGGCCTAGGGCCGTGATGCTCACGTCGCCCTGTCGGACGGAAAAGACTTCCTCGTACAGCTCGTTGAGAAGCGTGCCCAGCGATCGGCAGTCGACGTGCTCGAGGTGATACACTTCGATCACCGGCTTCTCGACCTCGCTGATCTGTTCGATCTGCTCGATCAGCTCGACCACCATCTGCACGTCGCGCTCGTGGCCGCGAATCACCAGGATGTCGGTGCCGGGCAGGATCTCGATCTGCACCGACCCGATCAGGCCACCCTCTTCCGCCAGCCCGCTACCGGGCAACAGGGCCCCCGCCGCCGACTCGGGCGTGGCAGGCGGTTGGTCGGTGGCCCCGCGCGCGTCGGTCGCGTCGGTCGCGGTGTCCTCCGTCGCATTCGCCGCGGGAGCGGGCGCCGCCGGAGCGGGCTGCTGGTAGGCCACGGCGAGCGGCGACCCGGCGCGCCGATCGAGGACGAAGGCCCGGCCCGGCCCGGTCCCCGCGGGCGACTGATTGCTTTGGATTGCGTGGATTACTCGCTCGACATCGGCGGTCCGGTCCGACTTCAAGGAGACCAGACGCGTGCTTTGCCCTGCCGGGGAGACCGGGCTATCCAACACGTGAAACAAGGGGATCGAGGCCCCCAGCGCATCGGCGGTCCCTTCGACGTCCACCCGGTTCGAGCGGCGGTCCACGGACAAGCGGAGCGCCTGGGCGCCGGCCAACGCCAGCCGATAGGCCGAGGCGCCGGGCTGCGCGCTGCCGACCGGCGTGAGTCGGTCGGCCAGCATGCGCACCAACGCCGCCTCGAACTGCGCGCCCGTCGTGTGCCACAGTTGGACTTGCTGGGACGTACGGGGATCGGATCCCCCATGCACAGACCGACGCGGGGAAGAGGCGACCGTCGAACGGCGAGGCTCGCGGGCCGCGCCGGGCGTTCGCTCGGCGGGCAAGCGGTCGGCGATCTGCGATTGGACGTCGGGCGGGGCCATCACCAGGACCTGGGAGGTCCGTTGGTCGGGAACCACGCGGACGGTCGGATGGTGGCCGTACTCCTCGTGCAGCCGGGCGGCGACCGTGTCGGCGCTGCCGGGCGGGCAACGGTAGATCCGCAAAACGGCCTGGGAGGTCAACGGCTGGCCCGGGGCGGCCGTGCCCGTTCCGATTCGCCCCGGGCTCGCCGGCGCCTGGGCGACCTGATAAGGCGTGTGGAGGCTGGCAGGCTGGACCGATCCGGTGTTGCCAGGAGCGGCCGGCGCGGCGCGGCGAGCGCCGAATGGGGCGTGGCCACCGGCCAACAGCAGCCCGGTGACGGCGGCAAGCAACAGCCCCAGCGGCACCGCAACGAGGAGGAGTTTTCCGTGGCTTCGAAGAACGGACATCTAGCAGCCTCCCATTTCCCCTGTTGGAGGGGCAAATGCGAACCGGAACGGCGATGCGCAGGGTTTGCGCGATACGAATGATCGGCATAACCCGCATATCTTCTCCACCAAATGGCCCAGCGATTGGATCAACAACGACGGGCGGAAGCGAGCCAGGACATCGCGAAGAGCGCAACTCGCTACGGGACAAGCAGTTGCGATGTTGGATGCGTTTGATGGGGCGGCCAATCGAATCCGCGCGGCTCGTGGCCGGAACTCCCCAATTCCCTCGCCCGGATTATTCACGAACGCCGTAGCACGGGCTTCCAGCCGATGGAATTGCCAACCCAGGCAAGATGCCTGGGCTACAAGGCGACCATACGAATAATCCGGGTAAGGGTTTGCGGGCCGGCTCAGCCCTATGGGGCGCGGGCCCACGGCGGCGACCAAGCAACCGCGGAACGTCAACCGCCGGGCACGCCCAGGACCATCCCCGCGACGGTCATGTAGATGACAATCCCCACGACGTCGATCAGGCCGGCCACGAACGGATTGCTCATCATCGCCGGATCGAGCCCGATCCGCTTGAACAGAAGCGGCAGCAGGGATCCGCAGAGCGTGCCGCAAACGACGACCAACAGCAGGGTCACGGGGATGACCAGCGCCGCCCAGTATCCAGGAGCCCACAGAAGCGCGCTGGCGTATCCAACCCCTCCCAGGAACCCGCCGAGCAATACGCCCATCGCCAACTCGCGATAGACCACGCGCCACCAGTCGCGCAGCGTGATGTGGCCAGTCGACAGCGCGGTGATGATCAGGGTGGCCGACTGGTTCCCGGAGTTGCCGCCCGTGGAGATCACCAACGGGATGAAGACCATCAACCAGATCGTGCCGGGCTCGTCCATCACCCCTTGGTACTCGTGCAGCGCGAAGGCGGTGAGCAGGGCGGCGAGGAACAGGATCGTCAACCAGATCCCTCGCTTCCAGCTCAGTCGGAACAGGGACGTATGCAGGTAACTCTCCTCCAGGGGGGCGACGGCTGCGCTGAGGTAGGCGTCCTCGGCCGCCTCCTCGAGCATCACGTCGAGCACGTCGTCGTGCGTGATGATCCCCAGCAGGTGGTGGGCGTCGTCGACGACCGGGATGGCCATCAGATCGTATCGGGCCACCGTCTGGGCCACCTCCTCCTGATCGTCACTCGCGTTGACCGTGATCAGGTCCCGTTCCATCAGGTCGCCGATCCGCGTGCTGGGTTTGCCCATGGCAGAGAGCAATTCCCGAGCCGACAGCAGGCCGCGGAGGTGATCCTCCTCGTCGACCACGTACAGATAGTAGATCGTCTCCAGCTCCTCCGCCTGTCGGCTCACTTCCTGGAGGGCTTGGCCCACGGTGAGATCTTCGCTGAGCCGGGCGAACTCGGTGGTCATTTCCGCGCCGGCGGTCCCCTCGGCATACGATCGCAGCCGCTGGATGTCGCGACGTTCCTCCGTCGGAATCAGCGGCATCAACTGCGAGACCACCTCCGGGGCCACCTTCTTCAGCAGGTCCACGCGGTCGTCCGGCGGGAAGTCGGCGATCAGCTCCGCCACCTCCGCCAGCTCCCCCGTCTGGATCATCTCAACCTGCTTCTCCTCCTCGAAGAACCCGAATACCTCCACCCGCAACGGCAGCTCCGCGTGCTTCAGCACGCGCCACGTCTCTTCGGCCGTCAGTCCTTCCATGAACTCCGCGGTGCGGGCCGGGTGGTGCAGGGCGGTGCAGAATTCCCGGAGTCCCGCCGAATCGTCCCCGGCCAGCATCTCGCGGAGTTCGGGCAGGTAGAGCGTGTTCGTCATCGTGGTACCCTGTAGTCGAGGA
>CAYOGX010000477.1:0-4770 GCA_964403235.1 uncultured Planctomycetales bacterium
GGTCTGCAGGTCGACGGGTGACGGTCTGGCCGCCAGGACGGCCAGGGACAGGTCCCTGGCCTCGCGCTTGATGGACACGAAGCGATCGTAGGCACGTTGCAGGTCCTCGTTTCGCCTTCGGACCTCAGGCTTGGCGGCATCCGCCTGGCCCCGGGGGGGTCTGGGCGGGGCGACGCCGAGCACGAGGAAGTCGACGGTTTCCAGCCCCATCCCCCAGCCGCCGGGCGCGACGGTCTTTGGGAGCGTGACGACCTCGCCGCCCCAGGTCTCGATCCACGCCTGGATCTTCTGGCGGCCCTCGGGGTCGAACCGCCCGTCCCCGTCGATGTCGAACTGCCCCTCAACGACGAAGCGGTATTTGCGGTTTCGGTCGTAGACGACGTTGACCACCAGGTCGCCGGGCACGATCGGGTCGGTGGGCGCGGACTCGATCACACGGCATTCGGCGGTGCGATCGTGAATACCGACGACCTCGATGGTGGCCTTGCCTCTGAGGAGTCGTTCTTGCTCGCGGGCGAGGTTTTCGGCCTTAGCGGCCTTGGCCTTGGCGGCCCTGCCGCCCTCGCCGGGCTGCTGCTCGGTGGTGGGCTCGACGTCGCTGGTGAACAACTCGACGTGTGCCGACGGCGAGAAGACCCCGAACCGCAGCCCCGGCATGAGGTGATCGCGTTTGCCCAGGTTGATGTAGACCAGCGCTTCGTCCGCGCGGGCACGGATGACCTCGCCGTCCGCCTGGGCGGCCAGGCCCAAGCTGGCCACCTTCGGTCGGAACTGCTTTAACTGGTCCTTCATGTGGTTCAGCTTGCGCTGCAGCTCGGCGCTCTCCTTCCTGGCGGTACTGAGTCTTTTCTGGCTGTCGACGAGTTGCTTGCCGAGCTTATCTTGCACCTCGGTGACCTTCTGCTGGCCTGCCTTGATCTGTTGGTCCTTCTTGGTGATGGCGGCGTTTTTGTCGGCCTCGATCTGCTCGAGCTTCTTCTCGAGCTGCGCGATCTCGCTCTCGTGTTTCTTCTTCTCCGCATCCCGTTGCCCGGTGGCCTGGTCGAGCTCTTGGCTGACGCCCGCCAGCCTCTTTCTGGTGTCCACCACGGCTTGCGCCTGCGCTTTCCAGGCCGCCTGCAACCTGTTGACGACCGTCAGCAGATCGGTGTTCTCCAGGTCGGGCAGGTCGGCGCCCGCCGGGGCCCCCTCGGCGATGCCGGCGGTCTCCTCGTTGACCAGGTTCGCCGCTGCGCTCGCGCTGGTCGTCTCATCCACGCCGATCAGCCGGGCCATAGCGACCCGCTCATTGTCGAGCACGGCAGCGAGGCTCTGGCGGTCACCGGCCTTGTCCATATAGACGTTGAAGCGGGTGGCCTCGTTCCTGCGCATGAGGCGTTCGGCTCGGTCCTCGGCCTCATCGGCGGCGGCCACCAGCTCCTCCCGCCCGGTGTAGAGCAGGACCGCCAGGACCGTCGAGACCAGCCACAAAGCCACGAACACGATCAGCCAGATGTGGACCGTCGTGATCCCGCCACCGCGAGCGGGTTGGGGTCGGCTAGCTACCATGGCTCATGTCCTCCCTCACCGCGTGCAGACCGGGTTGGCCCGGCCCGGCCCCCTGCCTGGGAGGCCTGCACTTGGTTACGACGAAGCGGGCGAATCCGTTCGCGCGACATGGCTCCAGAAATCCCCGCGACAAGGCGAGAGCGGCGGCGAATCGCGGCGGCATGAGGATGACACAAATACCGCTCGGGGCCATCGCCGCTCGGCCACACCTATCCAACTGGCCAGAAATCAGTTATGATTATGCCGATCCCCTGGACCTGTGTCAACCGTGCCCCGCCCAATTGGGGAGAATTCCGCCCCCTGCCGCGCCGTCCCCCTGGCCAGATGCCTACGCGAACCCCCTGCGACGGGTCGGGGGGCGCCGGCATCGCGCACCTACCGGGTGGGGGCCAGGCTCTAGGTCGGGTCGATCCGGGCCAGCTTGGCTGATGAGACTTGATTCTACCCCCCGGCCAGGGGAAAATAGAGTAGTTTCCTCGGTGGGGCTCCCCGACGAGGGGCAGGTTCCGTGCACAAGTATATTCGGCAAGGGAGGTTCGGCGCCATGGTCGCAGGCATCGCGATGGTGTGGGCTACCGGGGTGATGGCCGCTGCCCCGGGCGGGAGCGGGACCAAGTGGACGATCCACGCGGCGGACCCCAACGATGACGTCACCGTCGTCCGCGTCAGCGGGACGCCGTATCAGATGGGCTGGTGGTACGGCAAGATGCTGGGACACGAGATCCGCCACAACGTCAACGAGGGCATCAAGTGGGCCATGGACGAGGAGGCCCTCACCAAAGAGGAGTTGTATCTTTTCGTCGAGTACATCTGGTCGAAGATGGCGCGGTACGTCCCCCAGGACTTCCACGACGAGATGCTCGGCATCGTCAACGGCGTGGCGGAGGCCACACCACCCGTGAGCCCCCCGATCGTCCTGCCGGATGTGATTGCCTACCACGTGCTGGTCGAGTGGTCTGAGTTCAACTGTACGTCGATCGGTGCGGTGGCCCCGGCCACGGACGGCGGGCGCCTGCTTCAGATCCGCGTGCTGGACACGGAGATGGAGGCCGCCCTCCAGGATAACCCGATCATCACGGTCTACCGGTCGGATGACGGCCCGGCCTACTGCAATGTAGGCTTTGCTGCGCTAATCGGATCGCTGGCGGGCATCAACAGCGAACGGATCGCCATGTGCGAAGTGGGCATGGGCACCCCAGCAGCGGACCCGGGGGATCCAGACACGTGGTACCTCCTCGAAGGGGTCCCCATGTCCCTGCTGATGAAGAAGGTGCTGGCCCGGGCCCGGCCCGACGAATACGGCAACGCCCTGGACACCGCCATCAGGATTGTCGAAGACGGCCCGCGAACGACCAACTACGGCTACGGCCTGGGGTATGGGGGCCATCCCGGGCTGGGTTTCAGCGACCGCGACACCAAGAGTCTTCTCACAACGCGCTCGGAGGTTTGGACGTGGGGCACCAACCAGGGCGTCTGGATCAACCCGAACCCCGCCGACGCCAACGCGACCGACCCCAACTGGATGATCATCTCGGACCCCAATTTCCCCGAGTACAACGAGAAGATCCTCGCCGTGGAGGGCGCGACCTATCTGCCCCACTACAACGAACGGACCTACTCGTTGCTGAACGATCCGAACGTCATGCCGATGACGCCGACCACCGGCGTTGAGATCGCCCGCCGTGTGTCGATGAAGTCCAATCTGATGGACGTGGTCTTCGACGGGCAGGATCTCAAACTGTGGGTCGCGTTTGCCGCCTCGTTTGACCCCAACCACATGACGGACTCCAATTATCCCGGCATTCGTGCGGCGGAGCGGGAATTCGTCGAGTTCGATTTCGGCGGGATCATGCCCAATCCCATGATCTTCGAGGTCGAGCCCAATGCCGTCAGCGCCACGAGCATTACCATGACGGCGGTCGAGGCAACGGACCTGGGGGTGGACATCAGTAAGATCTGGTACCAGTTCGTGCCGGTGTCCTCGGCCACCATCGCCAGGCCCGGCGACCCGGCGGACGCCAACGCGTTTGTCGAAGGCCATGCCACCGGTTGGCAGAGCCAACGGACCTACCTCGACACCGGCCTGTCAGCCAACACCAAATACGGGTTCACCACGCGGGCGTGCAGCGGCGATCCCAACGCCCCCGACTCGATCGCGGCGGCGTCGGATCCCAACGCCGGCCTGCTTTGGACCCGCGCGAACATCCCCCTCAGCCCGGCTGTCCAGTCGACCGACACGGGCACTGAGCTACAGGTCCAGGCGACGATCGACCCCAATGACGGCAACCCCGCTTGGACCGAGTACGCGATCTACGACGCGACTCACCGGAAATGGGTCAACCCGGCTGATCCCAGCTACGGCGCGATGATCGATGACCCTTACGATCCCAACACCCCGGGCGACAGCCCTGCAGGGGCGTGGCAGACCCGCGGCGATTGGGGCACGGTGACGATCACGGGGATTCCCTCGGGTCCGGTGCCGGCGTTGCAGCTCAAGGCGCGGAACCATGCGGGCGTGGAGAGCCCGTTCGGGCCGCCCCAAGGGACCGAGGAGCACTGGACGATCGGCACGTATCCTCATGACATCACCGTGGTGAAGGTGTCCGGGCCCCCGGGCTACGCGATGGGATGGCACTATGGCCACCAGATTGGCTGGCGGATCCGCGAGAACCTCGACAGCGTCACGGCGTGGGGCATCGAGGGGTTGATGAGCCAGACCGGCAAGTCGGAACACGACGTCAAGATCTTGTTGGATGACGTGTGGGACTTGATGGAGCCGTACATTCCACCGTTGTACATCGACGAGCTGCGCGGCGTCGCCCGCGGGGCCACCGCCGCGGCCAGTGACCCGAACCGTGTCGTCACCGACTCGCAGATGCGACGACTCATCACCATCGTCGAGTTGAGCGAGTTCAACTGCAGCGCGATCGGCGCAACGGGCGCGGCCTGTTACCAGGGAAAGACCATCCAGACGCGCAACCTCGATTTCAGCATGACCACGGGGGCGCAGGATCATCCGGTCATCACGGTGAATTTGCCCGACGACGGAACGGCGTACTGCAACGTCGGGTTCGCGGGATTGATCGGGGTGGTGGCGGGCCTCAGCGCCGAGCAGATTGGCGTCAGTGAGGCCGGCCTGACCACCCCGCTCGCCTCGTTCGACAACCTCAATCTCCTCCGTGGCACCCCGATGTCGCTCCTGCTCAAGAAGGTCCTGGCCGA
>CAYOGX010000478.1:0-4762 GCA_964403235.1 uncultured Planctomycetales bacterium
GCAGCGCCTCGTCGACCTGATCGTTCCGAAGCCACTGGAAATGCTCCATCAGCTCAGCCGCCTCGATCGCGATCGCCATCGACAGGTTCTTGGGATCATGAAACTGCTGCCAGTCGCGCTCGGCTACGAAATCCGCAACGAGCTGCTTGAGCTGGCCTACAGTGGTCTGATCGTCATTCACGCTAGCCGCTCCGCCTCTTTCCGCGTAGCCGTTTCAACGCTCGAACGTCTTGACGTTTCGACGCTTCCCACCGTCCGCCCGCGAACCGGCCGCATGATACCCCCTCCTCTCGGCGGTTGCCAGACTTGACACCTCAGGGGCGGACACATAGCCTCCCATTGGACGGCGTCACCGGTGGGAGGACGCGCGGTATGGCCCAGTTGGCTCGATTCGGGGTATCGATGGAGGCCGAACTGCTTGAGGCCTTCGACAAGCTCTGTGCCCGAAGGGGCTACGCCAACCGGTCCGAGGCGATCCGCGACCTCGTCCGCGAAGCGCTGGTCGAGCAGGAATGGCGGGGCGGCCGAGAAAAGACCTGCGCCGCCCTATGCCTGGTGTACGACCATCACAGCCACGACCTGTCCCACAAGCTGATGCACGCCCAGCACGAAGCGATCGACCAGATCGTCTCGACGTTGCACGTCCATCTCGATCACGACAACTGCATGGAAATCATCGTCCTTCGCGGGCAGGCGCGGGCCCTACAGACGCTCGCCGACGGCCTGATTAGCACCCGAGGCGTCAAATACGGCCGACTGATGGTCGCGACCACGGGTTCTCAATTGCGCTGACTCGCGCATACACCGCAGGGGCCCTGCGGGTGGCCCGCGTCTTCAACGTGGGTTCGCGATGCGTTGGCGCGCCGTACGGAGCCGAACCATACGCCCTTCGCCCCGCGCGCGTTCTATTCAGCGAACTCGAAGCGCAGACCCGTCAAAGAGCATGGCCGCAGGTGGGTCTCGATCATTGGCTGATGGCTCAGCGCCAGCGGCACGATCTTCACGGTGTCCGGTTGGTGCAGGTTGCTGGACCAGGGCTTCGGGCCGGTCAGACACTCCGCGTTGGTTAGACGGTACCCGTCCGGGCAACTCACGCGGACGGGCAAGGGCCGGCCCAATCGCTTGCAGACGAGCAGCAGGTGGAGGATCGGGCTGGTGCCCGGTGTTCGCGACGCCAGGGCCGTCAGCTCGGGCAAGGCACTGACGCGATCAGGCAGGAACATCTCGATCGTGATCTCGCCGAATTCCGCCCGCCCGCTGACGGGGCCCTTGCCGCCGAGTCGACGGGCCAGGATCTCGATCTCGGTCGTGTCGGCCAGCGTCGCGTACTCTGCGACCACGGTGGTCCATTCGGTCGTCCCTTGCAGGGGTTGAGCCACCGCGCAGGAATGTGTCTTGACCCAGCCGCGGGCGTCGCCCACCTGGATGCCGGCCGCGCCGCCCTTCAGATCGATGGTCCTGGCCCGCATCTTGACCCGATAGCCGGTCCGCGGCTTGGCCGGCATGGTCTTTTTGGCATGGAAGTAGTTGATGTCCTTTCCCCCGGCGAACGTCACGGCGAGTACGCCGTGGCGAACCGTCTGCCGGACGCCTTGAACCTGCGTGATCTGCCAGTCACCGGCCGGCGGATCGACGGGTCCCAGCTCCTTGGACAACGAGACCCGCGCCACGACGCCCGGGCTCGCCCGGCCCGCGCCCGCTTCGGCTTGGGTCTGGCGGCCCGCTTGCGTGGCTGCGTTGGGTCGCGATTCAGCCCGTTGGTCCCCGTCGGGGCCGTCCACGCACGGGCAGACGCCCGTGCCGCCAGCGTAGCTGAATCGGTTGCACCGGACCTCGGCCGCGATCAGCTCCCGACCGAGGTGGCGGTTGATCAGCTCGAACACCAGGTAGTTCGCCTGCTTGACCAGCGGCTCGTTCTTGTGCGGATAGCCCCTCGCCATGCCCCAGTACTCGTTGGCGAACTGCCAGAAGTTCGCCATCACCACGCGATACCGCGGCTGGAGCATCAACCGGATGGCGTCGGCGTTGTTGATGGCGTTGGCCAGACACTGCCGGAACGCCATGGGCTTGGCTTGAACGAAGTGCCCGTTGTATTCGGTCAGCGCGAGGGGGATGTCGTGCCGGCCGGTGCGCTCCCGCAGCATCCGGCGGATCTGCTCGAGCCACAGCATCCGCTGGCCAGCCGCCGCCATGCAGACCCGGGCGATGTCCTGGTGCGGATCCGACTCGTCGTTGCGGTAGTAGGCCGGCGTGTACGGGTGGTGGATCACAAAATCCACCTCCCGGGCGATCACGTCCAGCAGCGGCTCGTTCCACCAGTCGTGCATGCCGCCCGTGCTCAGGACTGCCCCCAGCTTGACGTTCGGGTCCACCGCCCGCATCGCCTTGCGATAGGCCAGGTACCGTCGCCCGTACTCAATCGGGCTGAACTTCGTGCCCTTGTGGTCGCCGTGGTCCGACTCGTTGCCGAACTCGATCCATCGGACGTTGTAGGGTGCCCGATGGCCGTCACCCTCACGTATGTCCGCCCAATCCACGCCGCCGTTGGGATTGAGTCCATCCCAGGGGGCGTTGAGGTACTCGACCAGATCGGCCCCGTCGGCGGGCCCGCCCCAGTAGACGGCCAGCGTCAGGACGGGCTCGGCCCCGACCGCTTCGCAGAACGCCAGGAACTCCGGCAGCCCGAACGGCTGGTCGGGCCGCTCCGATAGTGCCCCCACGGTCTTCTTCCAGTTGTATCGATGTGCGATGCACCCACCCGGCCAACGGAGACTGACGGCCCCCGCCTGCTTGCACAGCTCGACCATCCCCGGTTCGGGCCGGCGACGCGACGGATCCCAGATGCCCGATCCGTAGTGGCTGTAGACCTCCTTGCCCGGGTACGCCAGCATGTTGTTGCCCAGCACCGCTCGATTCACCGGGCCGATGACGTGGGTCGGGTGGAGCTTGACGGTGGCGGGTTGGAAGGTGCGTTCGGCCGCCGCCGACCACACGGCCGCGGCTGCCAGGACCGTCGGGCAAACGCATGCATGGATTCGTCCGTTCATGATCGTCAGGTTCTTGCGGCGCCGCTGGCCCTACAGCTGCCCCAGAAGCTGCTTGAGATAACCCTTCACGACGGCCGGTGGCATGTCGCTGAGCTCCGGACGGGGGCTCGACCCGCCCATCAACTGCTGGGCCGCATCGGCCACCTCCTTCCGCCGTCCGATCAACGAGGCGACGATCTCGTCGCAATCGGCCAGCCGGCCGCTGGCCATTCTCTGGACGTATCTGACCAGCACCCCTGCCAGATCGCCCGCCTCCGCCGGCAGCCCGGGCGTGGGGATCGCGGCATCGGCCTCCGGCTCGGCGCGTCTACCCTCCCGAAATTGTTGGTCGACGTCCTGAAACCGGGCCCGCTGACGCTGGGTGCGGCGTTCCTCTTGCTCGTCAATCGGGGCCAGGCCGATCTCCTCCCCCTCGTCAGCCGGCGTCGGGATGTAGACCTTCTGCTGGCACTTGGGGCACGTGCCCCACCGCCCGGCCGCCTCGGTCGGCGCCCGGATCTTCTGGCCGCAATGATGACAGTGCAACTCGATACTCATCGCCACAAATCGCTCGACAACACCCCCTCGAAACGACGCGCCTCGCCCGACGACAATTCACAGCCGCTGGGTCGTTTCCCGACTGTCGGACGTCGCTCGCCTGCGAGCCCGAAACAGCAGCCGGATGGGTATCTCCTCGAACGGCAGCGACTCACGCATGCGGTTCAGCAGGAACCGCCGGTACCCCTCCCCGATCAACGACGGGTGGTTCACGAACAGCACGATCGTCGGCGGATGCACGCTCACCTGCGTGGCGTAGTAGATCTTCGGCGGCTTGATGCCGCGCTTGGCGGACGGCCCGCGAACGTCCAGCGCCCGGCGCAACGCCTCGTTCAACCGGCCCGTCCCCACGCGGATCGAGCCCTGCTTGAACAACGCCTGGGCGACGTCGATCGTCGCCTGCACGTTCTTGCTCTTGCTGGCCGTCACGAACGTCATCGGCGCGTAACTCAGCTCGGGCAACACCTTGTCGAGATAGCCGGCGTAGTCGTCGCTGCCGGCCCGACCCTTGGCCAGGTCCCACTTGTTGATCACCAGCACGACCGGCTTGTCGTTCTCAGCGATGGTCGCGCCCAGCTTCTTGTCCACTTGGCTGATCGGCTCGGTCGAGTCGATCATGAACAGCACCACGTCCGCCCGACGGATCGACCGCGTCGCGCGAGTGTAACCATAGAACTCCACGTCGCTGGACATCTTGCTCTTCTTGCGGATGCCGGCCGTGTCGATCGCGATGAACGTCCTGCCGTCGATAACGAACTGCACGTCCACGGCGTCACGGGTGGTCCCGGGCACCTCGCTGACGATCACGCGGTCCTGACCCGCCAGCGCGTTGACGAACGTGCTCTTGCCGACGTTCCGCCGGCCGACGATCGCGACCTTCATGACCGGTGCCGCCGGCTGCTCGCCCGCGGCAGCGCGGATGCGGTCGACGATCCGTTCGATCAAATCCGCCCGCCCGCGCCCGTGCTGCGCCGAGACGCACATCGGCTCGCCGAACCCCAACGCGAAGAACTCCGACGCCTGCGGATCGTGCTTCTCCGCGTCGGCCTTGTTGGCGACCAGGATCACCTCGCGCTCGAACCGGCGGAGCAGCCGCGCGACCTCGCCGTCCAACGGCGCCAGCCCCTCGCGGACGTCCACGATGAACAGCACCAGATCGGCCTGATCGATCGCGTACA
>CAYOGX010000479.1:0-4761 GCA_964403235.1 uncultured Planctomycetales bacterium
GATGGCGCGGGTGGACATGGACGGTCCGACTGCGGAGCTGGCCGACGTGCTCGACGAGGCGCGGACGTTGTCCCTCTTGGCCGAGGTCCGGTTGGTCATCGTCCGCGACGCGGACGCGTTCATCACGAAGCATCGCGAGGCACTGGAACGCTACGCGGCCGCCCCCAGCGCCACCGGCGTGTTGGTGCTGGTGTGCAAGGTGATGAACAAGCAGTGGCGGTTGACCAAGGCGATCCAGAAGGTGGGCCGACTGATCGAGTGCAAGGCGCCGCCGCGGCGAGAACGAGACAGGTGGCTGGTCGGTCGCGCCGGACAGGCGTATGGCAAGACGATGCAGGGGTCGGCGGCGCGGGCGTTGGTCGAGCAGGCTGGTGACGACATGGCCGGCCTCGACGCGGAACTGGCCAAGCTGGCCGTCTACGTGGGCGATCGGGAGACGATCACTGCCGCCGACGTCGAGGCGCTCGTGGGGCTGACGCGTCCGGAGAATGTTTTCCGGATGACCGACGCGGTGGCAGCGGGTGACGCGGCGACGGCCATTGGGGTGTGGCGACAGACGCTGGCCACCGACAACCAGGCGGAGTTCCGGGCCGTGGGTGGCATCGCGTGGGCGATCCGTCAGATGATCGCCGCCAAGCAGGGTGCGCAGCGGGGCGTGAACCCGGCCACGGCGCGGGCAGCTTCCCGCTTCACCTTGGAACAATTGCACGATATGCTTGTCGAATTATTGGGCGCGGATGTGGCCGGCAAGACGGGTTTGGGAACGGTGGGCTCGGCCGTGGAGAAGTTCATCGTTCGGCGGTGCGCCTGTCGATGACAGCTCACGGTGGCCTGGATTCTCCGGAAGGGTCAATGCGACCGAACGGGCCCTTGGGACGGCCACCGTTAACGGACAGCGGGAATAGGGGAGGTGACAGGATGTCGCGAGCCTATGCAGGGATCTGGGTGGTCGTGGCCTGCGGGTTGGTGTCGGCTGTCGGATGCTACACGGAGTCGACCATTGACCAGGTCAACCAACTGCCGGCCGAGGGATCCGCCAAGCCAAAGCGCGGAGCGAAGGTGGCCTCGCAGCCCGGGCCTGGCCCGAAGCCCGCCAGACCGGTAGGCGCCCAGCAATCCAAGGCCCAGAAGGTCGCCCGCCAGACCGAGCAATACCGTCAGCGGGTCAAGGGCGACCAGGCGCCGCGGGCCACGACCGAGGCCGGGACCGCCAGACCTACCACCCTGGCGGCAAGGCAACCCGGCGAGAGCAAACGGGCCGGTCACGTCGCCAGCGACTCGTTCGAGGCGGGCAAGGCGCAGCCCATGGCGGTCGCCAGCATCGATACGGATGTCCCGTCGGATCGGTCGTCCCAAAAGCCGCCCCCCAAGCCGCGCAGCCCCGAACCGGGCAGGCAGAAACCACCTCCCCAGTCCGTTTCGCCCAAGCCCCCAAGCGCCGCTGAGACCAGAGCAGCACCAACACCCACCGCCAGCCCACCCCTGCCGATCGCACGTCCCAAGACGGATGCCACCGCAAAGGCGCGGGTTGCCAGACCGTCCCGTCCGATCGAGGCCCCGAAGCCCAAGCCACCCCAGCCGCCCGCTGGCGAGCAAACGCCGTCGCCAGCCAGGCCATCGCCTGCGAAACCCACGGTCACGCCCGCGCCCACGACCCAGGCCAAGACGTCGGCCGACAAGACCAGCGGCTTCATCGTTCCCCGGCCTCCGGCGATTCCGAAGATGTCGGCCAAGGGTGTGGGCCAGAAGCCTGCCAAGGGGCCGACCGCCCCGCCAGCCAAGCCGACCGTCGCCGTGAAGGTGCCCTCGGCGCCCAAGACCATCGCCGAGCGGAAAGCACCGGCGCGGCCCAATCGGCCCGTACGGACCCACCCGCCAGCCAAAGAGGGCATCAAGGCCGTTATCGATCAGAAGCTCAAGGAGGTCGCGGCCAACCCCAACGATCTCGAGAAGCAGATGGCCCTTCGGTTTTGCTACCTGGCGGACAAGCAGCCGAAAAACGCGCGGAGCGAGATCCCCGGCACCAAGCCGCAGATCCAGGCCATCATCGACAAACTCATGGACGTCAACATCACCGCGCTGCAAGGCCAAGGACGCGATGCCGCCGTGGCCGCCACGAAGCTGCTGGCGGACGTCGAGAAACTCCGCGAGGTCCTCACGCCGCACGCCGACCTGAAAATCCCAACGGTCAAGCTCTGCACGAATGTGGACCGGTTCAGCGTCTATGATGAAATCGACCCGCCGCAGTTCCAGTCCGGCAAGCGCAACCTCGCGATCGTCTATTGCGAGGTCAAGAACTTCACCTGGGTGCCCACGGAAGACAGCCAGTGGCGGGCGCTGCTGGGTGAGCGGATCAAGGTCTTGAACCCAAAGGGCGAGACGATCTATCAGACGCCTGACGAGGACGTCCCCTACACCAACCGCCAGCGCCTGGAAGACTTCTACCTCGGTCGGGTCGTGGAGCTGCCAAGGGGACTGCGCCCGGGCAAGTACATCCTGAGGGTCTACGTGGAGGACAAGCTGGCGGGCAAGGCCAGCGAGAATCAAATCGACTTCAGGATGACGAAGTAATATATACTACCATGGACCTAGGACCTCGCTTCGCAGCCGGTGGTCGTGATCAGAATGTCTTGCCGAGTTGCGGATTATTCTTTTGTAACTTGCCGGAACCTGTGATTATAATAGCCGTACAAGTAGGTGGACGAGCGGGCCCTGGTAACATGAGGCCATACCCGTGGAACTTGGGACGGAACCTCAGCAACTAACGCAACTTACCTTGTACGTCTATCGCCGCGCGCTTCATCCGGAGCTCTTCCGCGTTCACGCCGGAAAACACCTTCGACAGAAGCTGTACCAGGCGGAGATCTGGGTGGTGGGCCTGGGGCATGTGGTCACGTTCCACGCGGGCAAGCGGGTCCTGACCGAGGTGGCGACGGCCGACAGCGACCTCCTGCCCGAGCGCGGGTTGGCCCACCAGTTCCGTTTTCGGGGCGAACGGGACCACAGTGAGCGATGGGACAACGGCGTAAATTACATGCTCAGCAGCCAGATCGAGCGGATGAGCAAGCAGTTGTTCCAGGCCTCACATGCCGATTTGATCCGCCACGCCCATCGGCGCGGGATCCTGACGACGTTCGAGGAGTGGGCCAGCAACGGCGATTTGGTCCCGTTCACGTTCATCGACTATGAGGCCCGCGAGCGGGAGCTCCACGTCAACGCGTTCCACGTCTATCCCGAAGAGTTGACGTTCGTCAAGACGCAGTCCATCGTCGAGCTTGAGACCGTGCGAGCCCGTCGTCGCGGTTAGAGGACGATCCCGTCTGTTTGTTCCAGCAAATGAGGGCCGAACCGACGCGCCTGGGCGAGGGTGTCGGTCGCGGGTGTCGTCGATGAGCCGTGCTCCGCGCGGCCCGCAACTCGTGCGGTACACGGTTCGGAATGCGTGCGAGCATGCAAGGAGCCGTTCGGATGCGACGCCCACTGGGGCAAGCCGCGTTCTGCCATTCTGGCAGCGCTGGGGCATTGGACGACCGGGTCCTTGCCAGAAAGGCAGCCGGTGCGGAAACAGCCCCCGCGGGGGGCGTTTGCCTAAGCAACCTGTTTGAATTGGGTTAGGAGCAATCTCGGTCTTGCGTCCCCCCAAGGGAGGGGGGGGTGGCATGCCCATTGCTTACGCAGGGGCAGGGAAGGGCGCTCTGCGCCGGCGGAGACCGTGATGACGATTGAGCCCCATCGTCGCGCGCGGGCGGATTGGCCGACCGACGTGCTGATATCGGCCGATCGAACCGTCGAGCACGCCTGGGCCGACTGGCTGACGGCCAAGCTGGAGCCGAACGGGCTGGCCGTGCATCGCGTCGGCACCGGAGACGAGGCAGTGCGGATCGTGCGGCGCGGGTCGCTGGGATTGGCCATGCTCGGTGCTCGGTGGCCGGTCCGGAGCGGGCTGGGACTGTTGCGCCGGATTCGATCCGTTGACCCGGATGTCCCCTGCGTGCTAGTGGCCAGCGGGATCGACAACCGGTACCTCCGGAAGGCGTTGGCGCTCAGTGCGTACAGCATCCTGACCCTCCCGGTGGATCGCAGGGTCCTGCGGGACCTGGTGGCGACGGCGTTCCGCAGATTTTATGAGAGTGAATTGGTATTATAGCATATATGAGCGACGGTAGACCGGCCAGCCGGGGTCTTGTCTTGGATGTCCGAGCGAGGGACCAGGACCGAGGCAAGCGTCGGGCTGCCTCAGGGCGTTGACCATCGAAAGGAGTAAGGGCATGGCGAAACTGAAGATCAGGCCGCTCGGTGACAAGGTGCTGGTCAGGCGGGTGGAGGCGGAGGCGAAGACCTCCGGTGGGATCGTGCTGCCGGACACGGCCAGGGAGAAACCCAAGCGGGGCGTGATTCAGGCGGTCGGTGAGGGCAAGCTGCTCGACACGGGCAAGCGGGGCGCGTTGCAGGTCAAGAAGGGCGACGAGGTGCTCTTCACCAGCTACGCCGGCACGGAGATCAAGATCGACGGTGAGGAATACCTGATCATGGGCGAGGAGGACATCCTCGCGATCATGGCCTAGTTGGGGCGCAACGCCGGCGGCGAGCGTGCCGCCGGTCGGATTCGGAGGATTGGTGAATGGCAGCCAAGAAAATCGCATTCGAGATGGACGCCCGCGAGTCGGTTCGACGGGGCGTCAACAAGCTCGCCGAGGCGGTGAAGATCACGCTCGGCCCGTGCGGGCGAAACGTGGTGCTGGAGAAGTCGTTCGGCTCGCC
>CAYOGX010000480.1:0-4753 GCA_964403235.1 uncultured Planctomycetales bacterium
ACGAATTCGAACGGGGATTCGCGTCCCCCACGGCTAAAGCCATGGGCCACCCACCAAGGTGAGTTGGAGGTACGGGCGATCCCCCATCGACGCCTAGTACTGCGTTTCGCAAGTCATGCGACTATCTCTCTGAGCCGCGGCATTCATGCCGCGCGGTCCAGGTCCTCCGCGCGGCATGAATGCCGCGGCTCAGGCCTCATCGCGTGCGACGGGGAAACGGCCGCACGACGGGTGGTCACCTCCTATTGAGCCAAGCCGAGGGAGGAATCCCTGACAGTCCTGCGCGACCTCGCGTAGAATGACTGGACCGGCAGGCAACGTCGACCGGACGGTCGACGGGAGCGTGACAGACCGCGGCAGGAGCCGTAGCGAGAATCCGCCATGATCGTTGCAGAGATCTACATCGAGCCGAGCGAGCACCTCTGGCCGCTCGTGCCGATCTTCCTGCTGGCGGTCCTGGTGGCGGATGTGACGCTGGCCCGGCCGAGGGGCGCGGTCTTGTCGAGGTGGTCCCGGCGGCGGCGGTGGATCGCGGCGCTGGTGGCTGTCGGCGGCGGGTCGGCGTTGATCTGGGGCGCACCGGGGGTCGGCCCCCAGGCCCGGTGGTGGTGTCCCGCCTGGACGCTCGTTCTGTTCTGGGGGATCGCGGCACGCGAGGCGCCGACGGTCGCGGGGTGGCTCGGGATGCCGCGGCTCCGGATGGTGATCCGCTTCGCGTGTGCCGTCGGTGCGGGGCTCAGCTTGTTGGCGCTGTCGCGGTCCGACGCACCGGACGACCCGTCGCTGCTGGCGTGGTCGTTGATCGGCCTGGTGGTCCTGACGCTCGTGTGGAGCGGGCGATCCTATCGCCAGCCCGCGACGCGGCAGCAGGGTCCCCAACGGCTGCCGCTGCTGCTTCGGATTCTCGCGGTGTGCCTGCTGGCCGTCTTGCTGCTCAACCCCGTCGAGCGATACACACAGGTCCGCTACGACCGCGCTTGCCTGTTGGTGTTGTTGGACGATTCGCGGTCCATGGGCATCCGCGACGTGGTGTCGGCTCGCGGCGGGCAACCGGTCAGCCGGGCGGGCGCGTTGAACACGGCCCTGGCCGCCCACGAATATGAGTTCCGCCGCATCGCGCGGGAACTCGACCTGGTCCGCTACTGGTTCACCGACCGGCTCGTCGCGGCCGAGGGGATGAACGTCCGGGCCCAGGGCGACTACACGGCTCTGGGCGATGTGATCCAACAGGCCTACGAGGCTGGGCTGCACTCCCGCCGGCCCATCGCCGGCGTGTTGGTCTGTACCGACGGCGCGAGCAACCTGACCTCGGTGGCCGAGCCGTCCGCCGCCGCCGCCGCGCTGGCAGCCGGTCACGTGCCCCTCTGGGCCGTCGGCGTCGGCAGCGAGACGCCCACCGGTCAGACCCGCACCATCCTCCCGCGGAACCTCCTGATGGCCCGGCGGGTGGCCGCCATGAACCAACTGCCCGTCGTCGCGGAATTCTCCTTCGTCGGCCTGCAGGCCCAACCCGTTCGCGTCGAGCTCCTCTTCGACGACGACGTCGTCGACCATCGGCGCATCGAGTGCACCAAGATCCGCGAGACGCGCCAGATCCGCTTCACGTTCGTCCCCCAAGTCGGAGGCCTTCACCGGGTCACCGTCCGCGCCCTGCCCGAGCGGTTCACGCCCGACGGCCCGGTGCCCGCGCTCAGCCAGTACCTGCACGTCACCGATGAGGTCATCCGCGTGCTCTACATCGAGGGCAAGCCGCGGTACGAGAGCACGTTCGTCTTTCGTGCGCTGGCCACCAGCCAGCAGATCCGACTCCGCAAGGCGCTGCTCGCCGAGCCCAAGGACGACCAGCTCCGGAGCCTGACCGGCGGGGCCGTCGGCGAATGGCAGTGGTATCACGTCCTCATCCTGGGTGACATGGCACCAGGTCAGCTCACCAGTGCCCGGATGGCACTGATTCAACGACACGTCGGCGACAACGGCTGCGGCCTGGCCGTGTTGGGTACGCGGGGGTTCATCGGCGAGGGCGAGCCGGCGGGCACACCGTTGGCCAAGCTCCTCCCGTTCGACGCGAACGCGGGCTGGATCGACCAGCCCGTGACCGTTCTGCCGACCGACGCGGGACGCCGCCACGCGGTCTGCAAGATCGCCGAATCGACCGACGACGTATCCCGGCGGTGGCGCGAGCTGCCGCCCATGCGCGGTGCCTGTCGGTTTGGCCAGCCGAAGCCCGCCGCCCAGATCCTGGCCGTCAGCGGGTCCGGCGAGCCGATGATCATCGGGCATCACTACGGTGCGGGACGCGTGCTCGGGCTCGCCTTTGACTCGACCTGGCAGTGGTGCATGCTGATGGACGACGGCGCGCAGTATCACCGCCGTTTCTGGCGGCAGGTCGTCCTGTGGCTGGCGAATCGAAGACCGGCCGTGTGGATCGCGGCCGATCGACCTCGATACCAACTGCCCCTGCTGCGGCAGGGCCGGCAACGCGTCGAGATCCAGGCAGGCGTCGACAGTCCTATCAAGGACCAGACCATCGACGACGTCCAACTCGAGGCCCGGATGATCCTGCCTGGCGGCGAGTCTGAACCCGTCACCATGACCGCCGGCGACGATCACTATGCCGCCGCCGTTGAGCCAACGTCCGACGGGACGTATAAGCTGGAGCTCGTCGTCAGGTCACGTGACCAGGAGATCGGCCGGTCCGCCGGACAGTTCGTCGTCGAATCGCCCGATCTGGAGATGGCCGGACAACTGGCCGACTTCGACCTGCTCCGCGAGATGTCCGCCCGGACGCATCCGGCCGGCGGCAAGTTCGTCACGCTCGACGGCCTGAGCGCGGTCCTCCGGCAGATCGGCACGCACGACTACCGCCGCCGTCACGAGGAGACCATCACCAGCGAGCTCACCGATGAGGGGCGGTGGCACCTGTGGACGATCTTCTGCGGCCTGCTGCTGGCCGAATGGGTCATTCGCAAGCGTCGGGGGCTGGTGTAACCTGAGCAATGCGGTGGCCGGGGAGGACGAACCCGCAGACCTGATGAAAGGACGCGAAGACATGGTCAAGCTAGGCATGATCGGCTCCGGCAATCACAGCACGAACTCCATCTTCCGCGCCCTGCAATACGCAGACGCGGTGTTCGCAGCGGCTGCGGACCTGAACCTCGAGGCGCTACAACGGAACGCACGGCTGTTCAACATCCCCAACACGTACGAGGACTACCGCAAGATGCTGGACGCCGAGGCGCTCGACGGCGTGTGCGTCGTCGGCCCGCCCGCGCTGCACCACAAAGTCGCCCTGGAGACGATGGCCCGCAAGGTCCCCACCTTCACGGAGAAACCCCCCGCCCCGACGCTCGCCCAGACGCAGGAGCTCGTCGAGGCCTCGCGGAAGGCGGGCACGCCCTTGATGGTGGGGTTCATGAAGCGCTTCGCCCACAACTACGTCCAGGCCAAGGCGCTGATGGGCGCCGACGCGTTTGGCCCGATCTCGCACGTATCCATCCGCTACACCTACTGGCCCTACACCCCGCTGCACGAGCACCTGATCTACATGGCCGTGCACCCCCTGGATCTCGCCCGCTTCCTGGGCGGGCCCATCAAGCGGATCCGCTTCGAGCGCAACGATCGCGACGGCGAGGCCGTCTACGCCATCGCCGTCCGGTACGTCAGCGGCGCGGTGGGGATGCTCAACATGGGCAGCCAGACGCCCGGCGTCCAGGAGCGGATCGAGATCTGCGGCACGAACGCCGCCGTCTGGGTCGACAATCTAACGCACATCGAGCACCTCAAGGGCGGCAAGCGGAAGACGTACGGCAGCCTCGACGCCTGGCGCCCGGATTTCGCCATCCCCAGCGGCCCGTTGCACGGGGTCGACGAGCCGCTGGATACGCTGGTCTTGCAGGGCTACGCCGGCGAGATGGTCCACTTCGTCGAGTCGGTCAAGTCCGGTCAGGACGTCTCACCCAACATCGTCGACGGCCTGCGGGCCATGGAGCTGGTCGACCTCCTGGAGCGACACGACGCCGGCGACTTCGAGTTGTAGGACGAGTAGCTCGTTTGACCCCGTTGAGGCCCCGCGTAGGGCAGGTTGCGCAGGCCGACACCTGCCGAATCCAACGGACACCCTGGCGTCTATGCGGTTTGGGTCGATTCGCCCTTGGCGATGACGGCGGCGTAGATGTGGGCCACGCCCGCCTTGCGGAGGGTTCGGGCGGTCTCGGCGAGCGTCGCGCCGGTCGTGGTCACGTCGTCGATGACGCAGACGGTCACGCCCTCTAACCGCGCGCCGCGGACCACCGCGAAGGAGCCGCGGACGTTCTCCAGCCGTTGCGGCCTGCTCAGACCCACCTGGGGCCGGTCGTAACGGGTCCGCCGTAGGACCTCGACCACCGGTAGGCGCAGCGCCGATCCGACGACCTTGGCCAGGGCGCGGGTCGGGTGATGGCCTCGCTCGAGCCGACGGAACCAGTGCAGGGGCACGGGAACCACCGCGTCGAGCTGGCGATGCCATGGCGTGCCCTGAAGCGCCGCGACCATCAGCCGCCCGAGCGTCCGGTCGATCGGGCCGCGCCGGAACTTGAAATCCAACACCATCCGGCGGAGCAGGCCCTTGTGGGCGCCAACGCGGACCAGGCCCGAGAGCGGCACCCGCTGCTCGCGACACTCACCGCATCGGCCGTCACGTCTTTCATAAGGACCCGTGTTCCGACCGCACAGCCCACAGTACTCCTGCCCGATGGCCGCCACGATCTCCTGCCCG
>CAYOGX010000481.1:0-4752 GCA_964403235.1 uncultured Planctomycetales bacterium
TGCTCTTGGGGTGGGAATATTGGTGCCAGAAGATCCTGATTTCATCGGAGCTCTAGGGGCTGCCCTTTCTACCCCGGATGAAGGTTCCAGGGACTAGGATATTAGTATGCGGATAGAGCACTGGAAGTGGACGGAATCGAGGTGGACTGCACCCGATATTGACTGTACAAAGGGTGTTACCATCACCGCCGGGGTCGATGTTGGGTCTGTCAGCTCCCAGGCGGTGATCTTAGCTGACGGCGAGCTGTATGCTTACAGCAGCATGCGAACTGGATCTGATAGTCCTCGAAAATCGTGCACGCCTCGCGGACGAAGTCGGGCGCGTCGTAGAGCAACATCATGGTCTCGTTCATGCCGAACGCCAGCACGGCCGAGCTGAACGGTGCGGCCGTCCGACCGGTCACGCACACCGTGTCACCGAATCGGTCCTTAACGGCCTTGATCGCGTCGAGCAGGACCTGCATGCGACCTTCCGCGCGATAGCCGTGCTCGCGAAGCCTGGCCAGTGACGCGTCCGTCGTCGGCAGATAGTCGCACGTGGCCGGCAGGATGTCGCCCTCGCCCTTGACGCCCACGCCTAGCGGCTCGAACTCCATGCAGTCGTCGACCTGCAGCCAGGCCCAGTCATAGTCGAACCGTTCGATGGCCTCGATCTGCACCCGCGCCATCTCCTTGGCGTCGGCGTTGTACCGGTCGTACCGGCTGCCACATACGCGGACGTCCATCTCCTCGCTGCAGATAAACACGGGCAGCTTCTCGGGCCTCTGCAAGGCCACCGCCCGTCGAACGTCGTCCATCACGCCGCTGTACGCCATGGTCGTCCTCCGCCGTCGTCCACGAGCACACGTCCCTGCACCGCTCGTGCGCAGCGCATGCTAACCGCCGACCTGCCGGGCGCCAAACGGCTCGAGCGTTCCTGGAAATCCCAGACGCTGGGGTCAGATCCTCCCCTTCTGACCACGCGGTTGAGACGCGACGGATGGATGAACTAGAATCTGCTCAGGAGACGTACATGTCGAGTACGACCACTGAACGTTCAATTCCTGGGGTCCTCTGGATCGCCGTCGTAATCCTGGGCGTCAGCGGCCTCATCCTTCTCAGTTTGGCCCTTGCACGATCCAACGGGCGCCACCTGCTCGCTGGGTTGGTATGTTTCGCGCTCGTTGTCGGCCTGTGTTTGGGACATCGCTGGGCGTACGTCCTTGCGGTGTTCTTTCACGGCCCGCTCACTCTCATTGTCATCGTGCTGAACCCTCGGGGCATGCTATCGGTCCTACTCATCAACCTGCCGGTGCTGGTCTCCGTTCTCTTATCCACCAGCTACTTCTTTGGGACCCAAAAGCCAAGGGCGCTTGTCAACCCGTTGGTCTGTCCTCGGTGCGGATACACGCTTCTGGGCCTGACAGTCCCTCGCTGTCCCGAATGTGGGCAACAATTCGACATTCCGATGTGATGCTTGGCTGCCTGCTCGGTCAGGACCCAGGCAACGTCAGCCGCCAGACATCGTTTTGAACGGGCCAGGCGTTGCCGGCGACGACCCACAGGCTGTCGTCGTAGAGGTAACACGTCACCTCGTGCCGCGGCGTGAACTTGGTTTTGGAGACGAACTGGTGCCATGTCTTGCCGTCGGTCGTATACCACACGTCACCGAAGTTGGTACTATTCACGTTGTCGTGCCCGCCGATGATCCAGATCCTGTCCCTGTAGACCTTCGAGATGAACCACTGCCTCGGCGCCCAGGGCGCATGGGCCAGGACCCGTTTCCAGTTCGCGCCGTCGGCCGAGCACCAGACGTCGTTGTGCGTCGTCATATTCTTGTAGCCCTTCTCGGGCGGGGTATTGGCACCCGGCGTCCTGCCCCCCATCAGCCACAGCTTCTTGTCGAACACCACCACCGCCGAGGCCGCGCGCTTTCCGTATGCTGCCTTTTCGGTCACGCACGTCCAGTTCACGCCGTCGGTGGTGTGCCAGACGTCTTGCCCGCTGCCCAACTGCCAGATCTTGTCCTGGTACACGAGCACTTCGCCGTAGCCCCGGGCGCCGAACGGCGTGCGCTTGGCGACCTGCTTCCATTTCAGGCCGTCCGTGGAATACCAGACGCTCGCCTTGATCGCCCACATCTTGTTGTCGTAGACGACCATCTCGCTGTAGCCGTCGTAGGGGGTGCTGGCATTGACGCGCGTCCAGGCCACGCCGTCCGTTGAGGACCACAAGTCTCTGGTGAGCACGTTGCCGTGGTAGTACCCGTTGCTCAGCCACATCTTTCCGGCAAAGACGAGGTCCTCGGCCGTGTCCCGCGGGCTGAAGGCGGCCTTGTCGGTCACCTTGACCCACGAGCCAGGGACGCGTTTTCCGGGATGGGTCGTCACAGGCACCGGTTGAGACTCGCCGGCAGCGTGCCGGGCCCGCGCGGACCCGATCAGCCAGATCCCAACAGCGAGAACAATCGTGTGCCTCATGATCCTGATCCCTTCATGCAACAGGCTGCCATGCGGGCAAGGAGTTGCTCTCTGTCGGACCTGTGACCATTTCCCACCCAAACAGGCCTTTCGACTGCAACCGAGCACCATAGCATCCGTCCCCCAGGTGACAAGACCCACCTGGGCCCGCCACGGGGACCGCCACCCGAGCGAATTGACCCGACCCGATGCGGCCCGTAGGATACAGTTCGCGCCTTCGGCCTGGTCGGATCGGGATAGCACTGCAACTCGGCATCCGGCTGAAGGGGAGCCGCCGAATGAATGCCCGTCAGCTGGCCGCCATCCTCGATGATGTGTCCGGGGTCGATCTGGACCAGATGACGTGTGATGCGTTGGTTGACTGGTTGGCGGAGTCGATTCGCAGACACACTGGTGCGGACGTGGTCAAGATGCGGTCCGCGGTGATCCCCGAGGGCGCGTCCGAGCCGCCATCCGCGGAGAGGGTTTTCGGCGGCGTGGAGACACCCATCGACGAGGCGAACCCACCCACGGTGGGCGAGCTCCGCCTGTTCGGCCGGCCGCCGGTCCTGGGTGACCTGCGGGTGGTCTCGCACGAGGTGATCACAGGCCCCAAGGACGATTGGCTGCTGCCGCTTACGGCCGGCCAGCAATGCCTCGTGGTCCGAGTGCGATCGGATAGGGATCTGTCATACGTCCTGGTTGCGGGTGACGCGTCGCTCGCTCAGACCGAGGTCATCGAGCAGTGGCAGGCCGCGCTGCCGCCGCTGCTGCGCGTTGCGTTGCGCCGGCTGAGCCCGCTCGATGCCGACAGCGTCCACGGCCGACGGCAGACGTTCTACCAAACGCTGCTCGACTACGACCCGACCGGAAAGGCGCCCGCCGAGGACTTCAAGCACATCTGCGAGGCCTGGCAGGAGGTGAGCAACGCGGACTGGGTCTCGTTGTGGATGTACAATTCAAGGTTTGCTCAACTGGAGCTAACCGCGTTCTCGGCCAAGGAACCCGAGAGCGAACCGGATCGCGCCCTGCCGCGCGAGCACCGGACACGGTCCGTATCGACCGGGATCGCCGCATACTGCGCCAAGACCCGCCAGGCCGCTTACGTGACCGACGTGCGGCGGTGGCAGCGGGAGCTCGACGGCGTGGTGTACCGGTTTCCCGATCCAGACGTGGTAGAACAGTCGGACTACCAGGTCTTCGATTTCGTGCCCTTGTTCACGTCCGACGCGGGCAGCGAGCCGAACGGGCTGCCGATTGTGGGCCTGGTGGTCTTGCACTTCGCCGACGCGCACACGCGGGTCCCGCACCACCAGGAGGGCCTGCTGACGATGGGGTTGGTCACCGCGCTGTCGATCCGGAAGTCCCAGGCCACCGAGCAGCGGGAGATCCTGGTGGAGCTGAACAACCTGGCCCAGCGGCACCTGGCCTCGGTCAGTCGCCGTCCCGTCGACGTGCGGACGGAGTATCTCGCCGAGCTGATCGGGTTGATCAAGCAGCGTTTGCACGCCGGCGGTGTGTCCATCTTCTACCGCATGCGGTTTGAGGACGCCGTACAATGTCTGGCCACCACCGGCATCGAAGACCATGACGGGCACCGAATCCCCGACGAGCGGCTCGGCGAGGTGATCTATGAGCCCGACGAGGGACTGACGGGCCAGTGCTACGCCGAGGCAAAGCTCAAGACGCATACCTCCCGGACGGGCGCGCCGGGCCGCCTCGGCAAGTTCCCTGAGGTCCGCCACGTCGCGCCGACCGGCAGCCTCGACCCGATCGCGCTCGTGCCCATCCCCGGGCCGCCGGACGGCACCGAACCGGCCGGACGCGCGCTCGGCGTGATCCGCTGCGTCGAGCATACCTGCAACGTGTTTCAGGGGGAGTTGTGCAACTTCGACGCGGCCGAGATCGAGACGCTGGGCTTCATCGCCGACCAGGTCAGCCCAGTCCTTCAGATGTTCGAACAGCGGATCGAGCGGGAGCGAACCGTCAGCGTCGTCAAGCACGACCTGTTCGCACCGCTCGCGATGATCCGCGACATCGCCAACGACGCGCTCGACGATCTGCAAGAGCAGCGCCCGCCCAAGGAATACGACCTGTTGGACACCGTGGTCTGTAGCGAACTGGCGATGAAGCTGGTGGACGAGTTGGACCTCGACCCGAGCGGCGCGTCAAGGGTACTCCGCCCGGAACCCACGGGCCTGGAGGGCGACATCGTCGCCCGCCTCAAGAACATGCTGAGCCATCACGCGTACGCGACCAAGCGGATGAGGATCCATTTCGAGGGGCTCCGCGAGATCCCCGTGTTAAACGTCGA
>CAYOGX010000482.1:0-4747 GCA_964403235.1 uncultured Planctomycetales bacterium
AGATTGCCCGCGACATCGCCCGCAAGATCGAGGAGGAGATGACCTATCCCGGTGAGGTGAAGGTCACGCTTCTCCGGGAGGTGCGTGCGGTGGAGTACGCACGCTGAGTGAGGATCAAGCGGCGGGGCGTTGGGCACTGGCGGACAAGCCGTCGGTGGCGCCCGATCGCCTGGCAGTCATCCGGGGGCTCAGGCCCATCCGGCTAGAAAGTTGGACACCATGCCCGTTCGTGTCTTGTGTGTGGGGGACGTCGTCGGCCGACCGGGACGACAACTCCTGGCCGAGTACCTCGCCAAGCTGACCACCCAGTACGAGCTCGACTGCGTCATCGTCAACGCCGAGAACATGGCCGGCGGCAGCGGCCTGACCCCCGAGTTGTACCAGAAGCTCAAGCGCTACGGCGCCCACCTGATTACCCTTGGCGATCACACGTATCGTCGACGACAGGTGCTGGACTTGCTCGGTGAGTGCGAGGACGTGGTCCGGCCGGCGAACTTCCCTGCCGCGTCGGTCGGCCGTGACCTTGCCATCCACGAGACCGCCTCCGGCCTTCAGATCGCGGTGGTGGCGCTGTTGGGTCGACTGTTCATCAAGCCCCTCACCGATTGCCCCTTCAACGCCGCGGACCGGGTCCTCAAGGCCCTGCCCGACACGGTCCGGGTGGTCTTCGTCGACATGCACGCCGAGGCGACCAGCGAGAAGATCGCGATGGGCTGGCACCTGGACGGGCGGGTCACGTGCGTGTTCGGTACCCACACGCACGTGCAGACGGCCGACGAGCGGATCCTGCCGGGCGGGACGGCCTACATCACCGATCTGGGCATGACCGGCCCGCACGACTCGGTCCTGGGCCGACGGAAGGACAATGTCCTTAAGTCCCTCATCACCGGCATGAACTACCCGTACGACGTGGCCACGGGCGATCCGCGGTTGCACGGCGTCGTGGTGACGGCCGACGAGGCCACCGGCCGGGCGATCGCGATCGAGCGGATCGACCTTCAAGGCGCGATGGTCGCCGGCCTGGAAAGCCAGACCGACGCCTCCCCATAGCAAGGCTATCCTGGACGTCACCGCTGGGGCAGGGCATGCGTGGGGGGCGGAGCGAGCGCTGGCTGTACGCAGCTTCGGTGGCACGGGGCGCCCGGCCTTGCGGTGATCGCTCGCCGTGGCTACACTTGGGCACTGCTGGGGTGGCCGCGGCATTGTCGCCACCCATCAGCATCGGTCCACGCGATAGGGTCGGGCAGGCGCCCGATGGCACGGGGAGCATGACTGTGACGAACACCAGGTCCGTTCGACGTCGGTTGGTCGTCTTCCTCATCGCGATGGTGTCGATGTGCGCCGGCGGTTGTGCGGCCGACGACATGGCGCTGACCACGCTCGCGGACGTCATGGCCACGTTGGTCGTGACGGCGGTGACGCTACTCATGGACCAGGTTTTCGCGACATTCGTCGTGTGATCGTTCGCCCCGACAGGGGCGTGGAGGCCAAGGCGATCATGACCCTTCAACCTCACAAGTCCGGCCGCGTGGTGGCGCTGCTCGCCTCGGGCGCCATCTTGACGCAGACCAGCTCGTGCCTGTACGACACGACCACGTTTGTCCTCGAGTCCGTGGTCAGCACGTACCTCTACGACAGCCTGCAGATCATCTTCCTGAATCTGCTCAACGTCTAGCTCGGACGATTCGCTCAACTCGCAGCTAGCCACCTGCCGATAAGCGCAATTGGAGCGAGCGAGGATCTCCTCCCGATCGGTTTGGCAAGGAGAGTTATCATGCGCGGAACGAGCGCGTGCTACCGATGGTTGTTGGTACTGCTCTTGGCGGGCATGGTCTATAGCAGCATCGAGAGCTGCACCGCCAACGCGTTGCGCGACGTCGCGGATTCGATCGACGATCAGCCACCGACCCCTGGCCAGCTACTGGACGACCTCTGGACAAGCGGCAGCGACCAGGGGGACGACGGCGACGACTGGTGGGACGACCTGTGGGACTGACGCGCCCACCCGGTCGGTCGCCGGGCCGCGTCTACAGGTTCCAGGCTTTGGCGAACGCGGCGAAGCTTCGGTCGTAGGTCTTCTCGACCTCGGGCGGGAAGCAGCACCCCGGCAGTTGCTTGCTCTCGAGGTGGTACTGGATGCACTCGCAGCAGATCCCTTTGCGGTCACAGGATGCGTACGTGCACCCACAGCGTTCCAGGTTCTTCTCTTTGTTGCACTCCATTGGCATTCATCCAGGACGATTGATTGAAGCGGCCGCACAGGCCGGCTCGCCAGATCCAAACGCGCTGACACTATAACGCCACGGCAGCCTGGCAGATAGAGGGGCGAAACGACCTCGGTTGGCTGCGTGCTATGGTTGGCGCGAAGCCGTCTCGTAATACTGCTGACCACCGCGAAGGCGGCGGGCGATCGAGCCCTCTTCGAGGAGGTGGGTGACGTGTTTGACGGCCTCGTTGGGGTGGATGCCCAGTCCGGCCGCCACGTCCGCCAGCGTGCAGGGACGGCGCTCGAGCATCGCCAGGACCTCCTCGCGGCGACGGGCCACGTCTGCGGGGACATGCCTGGCCTGATAGTCGGCGATGACCTCGGTGTGCGGCCCCATGACCGCGGCGATCTCAGCCATGCGCTCCGCGCCGACCGCTTGAGCGGCGTCCTCAGCCGGTGGGCGGACCACCGTGTTGAGCTGGATCCGGTCGGGCCTGATCCGCTCGGCAAGCGACCGGATCTCAAGGACTTCCTCGTCGGTGCTGTTGATGCCCTCGACCAGCATGACCTCGAGCCACAGTTGGCCGTTGAACCCGCCCCGAAACGCCGCAAGCCCGGCCGCGTGCCCGGCCAGCGTCAGCCCGGGCGCCGGGCGGTTGATACGTTGGAAGACCGCCTCGCTGCCGGCGTCGAGCGAGGGTACGACCCGATCGGCCTGGGCGCAGGCCTGACGCACCTCGGGCTGATCGAACAGCGAACCATTGGTCAGGATCGTCACCGGCACGTCGCTGAGCTGCTTGATGGCTGCGATCACCTCGCCGATCCGGCTGTGGAGCGTCGGCTCGCCGGAGCCAGCCAGCGTGACCGAGTCAGGCCGGTCGCCGCCGGTCAGGGCCGTCCGCAACTGCTCGATGACCGTGTGGGTGGGTGCATATTCGTCGCGCATGAGCGTTTGGTTCGTGGTGCGGCCAAGTTGGCAGTAGATGCAATTGTGGCTGCACGTCTTGAACGGGACGAGGTCCACGCCGAGCGAGCGCCCCAACCGACGTGAAGGCACCGGGCCGAAGACGTAGCGTGGTGTGTCACCGCTCATCTGTCGCACCTACAGCGCGCCGGCGCGGGGATTGGAGGAGCAAGGTGGGACACGGGACCGCTCCGTTACCGTCGCGGCTGGGCTCGCGCGTCCTCCGCGGCCGGGCTGCCACGTCGTGCATGCTACTGAACGTCGACTACTTCCGGGCGGCCCCCTTCTTCGCCTTGGCCACCACGTCGGCGATCTTGACCTCGCCCCACCCTTGCCGCTTAGACTCGTCCGCCGCCTCCATGAACGCGAACAGGTCGATGGTCTCGGCCGGGGTGATCGGCGCCTTGCCCGTCTCGAAGCACTTGGCGACCGCCTCCAGCATCTTGCGGTAGTAGTCACCCTTCTTGATGGTCTTGACGGTTCCCTCGTCCGTGATGATCTCGGCCCCGTAGTCCTTTCTCCTGGGATCGAACACGCCGATGCGGCCGTCGGCCCAGGTGCCCGTGACCACGTCCTGGTCTTTCAGACGGACCACCGTCTTGCAGCCAGGCCCCATCAGCGTGAAGAGGATCTCCACGCCGTGCACGCCGTACCAGAACAGGTCCGGGTGGTGGGGTTCCCGGTGGCAGGGGCCCCAGGCGATGGTCTTCTGGACGCGTTGGCCTCGGACCTTCTGTTTCAGCCCGACGATGTTCGAATCGAACCGGAGCGACGATGCGCTCCAGCAGGGCACGTTGGCCGCCTCGGCCAAACGAAAGATCTCGATGACGTCGGCGAGGCTGGCGGCCATCGGCTTGTCGATGTACAGCGGCAGGCCGGCCTTGATGACCGGGCGGGCCTGCGCCAAATGTGGCCGGCCGTCCACGCTCTCCAGCATGATCCCGTCCGCCTTCTTGCACAGGTCCTCGATCGTGTCACAGATCTCGACCCCAAACTGCTCGTGGAGCGTCTGGGTGAACGTCTCCAGACGGTCGGCGCTGGACGGAATGTCCGGACTGCCGCCCTTGAAGGCCGCCACCACCCGGAACCGCGCCAGTGGATCCGGCTTCTTGGCCGTGTTGAAGATCTTCGTGAACGCCACCACATGTGACGTGTCCAACCCGATCATGCCGATGCGGAACGGCTTGTCGAACGTCGGCGGTGCCCCGACCGCCACCGCGGACACCGACATGCAGATCACACCCAGGAGGACGACTCGACGACTCGCTTGCATGGTTGATTCTCCCGAAGCCTCGCTGATTCCTGCGCGCATACCCACGATCACACAGCGGATCATTATATCGATCCGGGGGCCTCGAGGCACGATTCACGCGGGCCGCTTTGGCTGTTGCGCTCCCGGACAATTGACAAGGGCGGGTCGCCCCGGTACGTTGAGATATGGCGGGCCGTCGGAAGAGCGCGAGACGCGGAGTCGGGCCAATTCAATCCCCCTTTCTTTCCGAACGCAGGAAGGCGTTGCGCCGGAGGTGTCCTGCATGAGCCAGGCCAGCACCGTCAGCCCCTCGTCGGGTGGCGTC
>CAYOGX010000483.1:0-4737 GCA_964403235.1 uncultured Planctomycetales bacterium
GGAGGATTGCCCGCAACGACGGGGCTCTTTGGCCTTCATCGCCTTCGGCGATCCGCGTCGGTCGTCGTGTCGTCCCTCGTACGGTAGCTCCCCGATTTCCAGGGCGATGTTCTCGTCGACCTTGAATCGCATCACGCGGTCCCCGGTGTCAGGGGAACGACTCTTTCGCGAGCCGGGTCGGCCGCTTAGTTCAGGGCAGCCTGAATGTCCTCGCGTTTCAGCGAGGGATAGCTGCTTAGGATTTCGCCGAAGTGAACGCGCTCGGCCAGGTTATCCAAGATCACCGGCACGATGATCCGCGTCCCTGTGATACGTACCTTGCCGTGATAGAAGCTGGGATCCACCGAGGTCCGATCTTGCCATTTCATGGTCGGCGCCCCCGAGGGTCACTTGACCCCAATCACGGCGATGGGAATGGTCCGGACATCGCCCTGGGCCTGCTCAACGGCGGCCTCCATTCTCTTGGCAACCTCGGCGGTGAAGACCTGCTCGCCGCACTGGGAACAGACGCCGGTGGGAACGTTTTCGAGGATATACAACTGGCCGTGGAAGCGATAGTCGACTTGCTCCCTGCGCTCGATCACCTCGCCGCCGCAGTACACACAATATCCGTAAGGCTTCATCATCGGTTCCCTTTGCTTGGTCTCCTCCGCCTGGGCATGCTCGGCGGCTACACAGTCGTGACCACCGGCCACTCACCCATGTTCCCGAGAAACCGACGCCATTATACCACCCGCGTCACCCAATAGGGACAGAGCCTAGAACCCGAAGCGCCAAGAGACGAGGAACGATCTGCCGGGCAACGCCTCGTCTACTGATCCCCCCACGCCGAGGCATCCGCGCTGGGTGGGCCGATGTTGAAGGCGATCGTCTTCAGGTCGCTCATGAACTCGAGCATGTGTCGGCCGCCGATTCGGCCCAGGCCGCTCTCGTTGCTGGCCATTCCGCCGAACGGCAAGTGATGCTCCCAGAAGTGCGGCCAATCATTCACCACGGTGATGCCGGTGTTGAGCTGCTCGGCCCATTGCCAGGCGCGGTCGACGTCCTTCGTGAACACCGACGAGACCAGGCCCAGATCGCAGGCGTTGATGTACTCCCACGCCTGCTGGTCGGTCTTGAACGACGCGATCGGGGCGATCGGGCCGAACGTCTCTTCGGTGTTGACCAGCGAGTCGACGGGGAAATCCACGAGGACCGTCGGTTCGTAGAAGAACCCCGGCCGGTCGGGCCGCTTGCCGCCGGCGACGATCCGAGCCCCCTTGCTGGTGGCGTCTTGCAGGTGTCGGGTCATCTTCTCGACGACGCCCATGTTGTTCTGCGGGCCCATGTTGACCTTGGCGTCCCATGGATCGCCGTAGACCCAGTGCTTGGCCTCGGCCACCATCGCGTCGACGAGATCGTCCTTGAGCGAGTCGGCGACGAAGATGCGTTCGGCACAGGAGCAGACCTGCCCGGCCGCGTAGAAGCAGGCGAATCCGATGCACGTCGCAATCTGCTTCGGGTCGGCGTCGGGCAAGACGACGACGGGTCCGTTCCCGCCGAGCTCGAAGACCCGCGGCTTGAGCCCGGCGCGTTGGCTGATGATCTTGGCCGTCTGTGGGCTGCCGGTCATCCCGACGGCATGCGTGCCAGGGCTGACGACCAGCTCGTCGCCGACGTCCGCGCCGGGCCCGGTGACCAGGTTGATCACGCCGGGCGGCAGGCCGGCCTCATGGATGCATTCGGTCAGCGTGACGGCCGTTGCGGCTGCCGTCGGCGCGGGCGACCAGCAGACGGTGTTGCCCATGACGATGGCGAACGGCAGATACTCGCCCGGGATGGCGGCCGGGAAATTCCACGGCGTCAGGGCCGTCACGACACCCCGCGGCCGCCAGAACGTCAGCACCCGCTTGCGCGGATCCGCACACGGCTTGGTGTGCCCTTCGAAGTACTTGGCCTGCTCGGCCGCGACGCGCCACGGTGTGGCCGTCTCGCCCGCCTCGTCGGCCGCCTCGCCGTGACGCGGCTTGCCCAGCTCGGTGCACAGGATGTCGGCCAGCTCGTCCTTGCGCCGGTCGATGATGTCGGCGATCTTGACGCACATGGCCGACCGTTCCCACAGCGGCACCTGGCGCCACGTCTTGAGCGCCTCGTTGGCCGCCGCGACGGCCCGTTGCGCATCGGCCCGCGTGCCCTTGGCGACCGCGCCAAACAGCTCACCCAGCGCCGGGTTGATCGCGTCGTACGTCTGGCCCGACGCCGAGTCACACCACTTGCCGTCGATGTACATCTGGTAGGTCTTCATGGAATATCCTTGTGATGGGTCCGCTCCTGACGGTCGTGGTTCGGATTGGCATAGGACGATGCGATTCTCCAACGGGACATTAGCGCATCAGCAGGCCGCCGTTGACCTCGACGATCTCGCCGGTCATGAAGGAGCAGCCTGGGGACAGTAGCATGAGGACGACGGCGGCGATCTCGCTCGGCTCGGCCATTCGGCCGAGCGGGGTCAGGGCCTTGAGCTTTTCGGCGGCCTCGGGGCTGACGCGGCCTTCGAGCATGGGCGTGTCGACCATGCCGGGCGCGACGGCGTTGACGCGGATGCCGTGGGGGGCGAGCTCCCTGGCAAGGCCTCGGGTCAATGTGTGGACCGCCGCCTTGGCCGCTGCGTACGGAACCGTGCCACCGCCGCCGCCGGTGTGGCCGGCGACCGACCCGATGTTCACGATCGCCCCCGCGCCCTGCTGGATCATTCGCCTGGCCGCCTGCTGGCAGCACAGAAACGCGCTCTTGGCGTTGACGTCGAGCATCCGGTCCCACTGGGCCTCGGGGCAGTCGACGATGGGCGCCTTGTCCATCCAGTCGCCGGCGTTGTTGACGAGCATGTCGAGCCGGCCGTCGGTGGCGGCGACCAGCTCCGCGAAGATCCGCTCGACCTGGTCCGACCGGCTCAGGTCGGCCTGGACGAGGACGGCCCGGCCACCCGCCGCCTCGATCCGCTCTCGCACCGAATCGGCCCCGTTGCGATTGCGACAGTAATGGACGCCGACGAAGGCACCGGCGTTGCCCAACGCCAACGCCGTTTCGTAGCCGATGCCGCTGCCCGCGCCGGTCACCAGTGCCGTTCTGCCGCGGAACCACGTTGTGTCGATCATGTCCACCTCACCACCGATAGACGCGCGACCTGTCAGGCGAGCGGCCGGGCGTCGTCACCCACCCGTTCCGCCATGATGGTACCGGATGGGCCGACCAGATGAAGCCTCCTCGACCAGAATTCGCCCGCGTCTGCGAGCGCCGGCATCATCGTAGCTGGCCGGGGATCGCCCGCGCCCTTATCATCAACCCGTCGATCGCTTACCATCACGGGACGCAAACACGTGTTCTATGCTCGCAACAGGAGTGATCCAGAAGGAGGTACGCATGGATCGGCAACGGATTCTCGAGCCGCGCGGGTGGTCGGCCGTCCTCGGCGCAACGGGTGTGGCGATTGGATTCTGCTGGTCGGGGTCTTTGGCGGCTGAGGGATCGGCCGGCGCGTCGGGGACCTTGCCAGCCCGGATCGTCTCGGTCAAGAAGATCTGGGACCAGGGCGGGCACAACGCGTTCACCGATCTGATCCGCTTCCAGGACAAGTGGCTCTGCACGTTCCGCGAGGCGGCCGGTCACGTCAAGGGCGATGGGAAGCTGCGGGTCATCACGTCCGCCGACGGCGAGACGTGGGAATCGGCGGCGCTGCTGGCTGAGGACGGCATCGACCTGCGCGATCCGAAGATCTCGATCACGCCGGACGGGCGGTTGATGATCGTGGCGGGGGGGTCGGTCTATCGGAAGGGCAAGTACAAGGGCCGACAGCCCCGCGTGGCCTTCTCGAACGACGGGCGCGAATGGACGCCGACGCAACGCATCCTGTCGGAGGGCGAGTGGCTGTGGCGGGTGACGTGGCACGAGGGCAAGGCCTACGGCATTTCGTACAACCCTGACGAGTACAAGGCCAAGAAGAGGAAATGGTGCCAGGCCCTTTTCGTCAGCACCGACGGCGTGCACTACACCAAGATCTGTGATCTGAAGGTGGACGGCTATGCGGGCGAGACGACGCTGCGGTTCCTGCCGGACGGGACGATGATGGCTCTGGTCCGTCGCGAGTCGGACGACAAGTGCGGGTGGATCGGCACGAGCAAGAAGCCGTACGCGGAATGGCGGTGGCACAAGACGAAGCACCACCTGGGCGGGCCGAACTTCATCGTACTACCGGACGGCACGATCTGGGCAGGCAGCCGCAGTTACACCGCGGGTGTCAAGACGGCCTTCGCGAAGATGAGCCCGACAGCGTACGAGCCGGTGCTCACGCTGCCGAGCGGTGGGGACACGAGCTATCCCGGGCTGGTCTGGCACGACGGACTGCTGTGGATGAGCTACTACTCGTCGCACGAGGGCAAGACGAGCATCTACCTGGCCAAGATCCGCCTGACGCGTTGACGGTGGGGCCTGCGCCCCGGGAGATCGAGGTTTGTACTGCCGGCATCGACCCGCCTGTGTCGTGGCGTTGACGATCGCAGCGGCCGTCTGGATCGATCGCAGTGCGGCAAGGGAGGACGGGGCCACGAGCACCGACACGAGAACGATCGGCGACGCCGATGTCGTCATTAACGCCCGTGGGACGTCCTACGATTCGCAGCCCGCGTTCGCGCCGCTGCCGGACGGCACGACGTGGATCGCGTGGCGGGCGTACCATCGCAGCCGGGAACGCATCCTCGCCCG
>CAYOGX010000484.1:0-4729 GCA_964403235.1 uncultured Planctomycetales bacterium
CGCTGATCGTGGAGGCCCTGCCCGCCAAGGCGACACAATGATGCCAGGTTCAGCCGGGAGGCTGAGGTCGATGGCATACGGCAAGCGGCCTCGGCGAGGGCCCGTGCAATTTGCAGGCTGGAAAACGTCGGCTGAGCCCTCTACAATCCGCCTCGAGGAACAGATCTTGGCTTCGCAGGAAGGCAAATCATGGAAACGGACTCGGGACTGATCGTCTATCAGATCCAAGACGCGACGGTAGTTACGTTCCAGAAAACATCCGTTCTGGACACGCTCGAGGTCGAGCAGATCGGCGACACGCTCTATGACCTCGTGGACAAGCGCCACTGCACGAAGCTCGTGTTGGATTTCTCGAAGGTTCAGCTTCTCTCGTCGTCGGCGCTGGGCGTTCTGATCACGCTCCGGAGCAAGGCCGCGGCCATCAAGGGAAAAGCGGTGATCTGCGGCATACGCGACGACCTGATGAAGGCCTTCAAAATCACCCGCCTGGACAAGATGTTCGAGTTCTACGACAGCGAGGCCAAGGCCCTGGCATCGTTGGGGATCAAATCATAGCGTCCGCCGTGCGGGACATCTCCGTGCGCGCAAGGCCCGTCGTTCCACGCATCAATGCCCCGGGGAGGGAGGGATCTTACCGAGACGGTCTGGTGCTTCTCTGCGGCGGACGGGGGGGCGTGGGGCGTTGCCGCTTCGGTCGCGGTTTGGCCGGGCGTTTGGGGGCGGCGACCTTGGGGGGCGGGGGTAGGACATCGGCAGCGGCTTCACGCGCCCCCGACGCCAACCGACCCGGCAGGACGCCGGCGACCATGACAATCACCGCCGCCAGACCCACGCCGAGCTTCAGCAGGCCGCAGCGAACCGTGCCGACCTCAATCACCGGCTCGCGGAGGTAGCAGGCGCCGATGATCCGCAGGTAATAGGCCGCGCCTATGGCCGACGTCAGCACGCCCAACACGGCCAGCACGATCATCGAGACCTTGTGTGGATCGGCGGCCTCGAGCGACAAGGCCGAACCGAAGATGTAGACCTTGCCGATGAAGCCGGCCGTCGGCGGCATGCCCATCAGGCTGAACGCGCAGATGGCCATACACAGCGCGATGATCGGGTGCGCCCGGGACAGCCCGGCCAGGTCGTCGAGCCGCTCGCCCTCACCGCCCCGCGCCTGCAACAGGCCGATGATGGCGAACGCCCCGAGGTTCATCGCACCGTAAACGGCAATGTAGAACATCATCGCACCGACGCCGTCGCTGATGGGCGACTGAGCCGCGACGACCGGGCCGACCAGCACGGCCACCAGCATGTAGCCAGAATGCGCGACGCTGCTGTAGGCGAGGATCCGCTTGACGTTGCTTTGCATCAACGCCAGCACGTTGCCGATGATCATCGTGGCGGCGGCCAATCCCCAGACCAGCCAGAAGACGACCTCCGGCATGTGGTCACCGGCTACGCCGAGCAGCTTGGCGAGCGCGACGAACCCGGCCAGCTTGGGCATGAACCCCAACAGTCCGGTGACGGGTGCGGCGGCGCCCTCGTAGACGTCAGCGGCGTAGAAGTGCAGCGGCACGGCCGCCACCTTGAACGCCAACCCGAACACCGCGAGCGCCAACCCGAGCACGAGGACGAAATCGCCGCTATGGCCCACCATCGCCTGGGCGATGCTCGCCGATTGGCCCGCGTGCGGTTCGGAGATGGCCGTCGTCCCCGCCAGGCCGTACAGGAAGCTGAACCCGTACGCCATGATCGCCGACGCCATCGCCCCCAGGAAGAAGTACTTGACGCCGGCCTCCTGGGCGCGCACGTCCTGGCGGCCCGTGGCCACCAGGATGTAGGTCGGCATGCTGACCAGCTCGAGCGCGATGATCAGCACGACCAAGTCGTCGGCCAACCCGGTCAGCATCGCGCCGGTCATGCTGAACAGGACCATGCCGAAGAACTCGCCGCGATCGGCCGCGCCCGGCAGGTGCCAGCAGATTAACAGCAGCAGCGCGCCGATGCCCAGCGTGATCAGCCGCGTGTAGGTGACCATCGACCCGAGCTTGATGCCCGTCAGGTCGGGGGCTTCTGCCCCGCAGTAGGTCCCGCACGCCATCCAGGTGACGTAGGTTGACGCTACGATGCCGACGGCCGCCACCAGGAAGACCAGCCCGCTTGCCCGACCGCGACCGAACACGCCCACGATCAGCGCAAGGACCGCTGCGACGAGCAGGATCAGCTCCGGCTTCAATGCCTCAATGTATCCGATGGCCAACACGCTAATCGTCTGCTCCAGTTGCGGTCATGTTGTGTGCGATAACCGTGTCGCTTGTTTCCCGTGCCGGCGCCATATCAAGCGTACGCACGGGCAAAGTCCAACCCTTGCGGGTTGACCCCTGCCCATGCCACCCGGTGTCGTCTGTTGTTGCGTTAGCACCGCCCTGCGCGAGGGCGGTCTCCTCGGCGACCACGGGCAGCACGCGGTTGAGGATCTGTCGCTCGAGCGCCGGCTGCATCGACCGCGTGACCGACGCGGGCCAGACGCCGATGATCAGACAGACGGCCGCGATCGGGGCCAGCACGCCGATCTCCCGACCGGTCAGGTCCGGCTTGAGACCGTGCGACGTGTCGGGTGTGTGCGGCGGCTCGACGACGGGCCCGAACAGCACCCGCTGGCACATCCACAACATGTAGAGCGCGCCCAGGAGGATTCCCGTGGCGGCCACGGCAGCGTACGGGATCCCGAACGGGCCGGGCCGGGGGCCCATCGCGGAGTTGAACGTCCCCAGCAGGACCAGAAACTCGCCCACGAAGCCGTTCAGACCCGGCAGACCGATGCTCGACAACGTGAACACGATCAGGAAGAACGCCAGGATCGGCATCCGGCGGGCCAGCCCGCCGATGTCCCTGAACTGCCGCGTGTGATACCGCTCGTAAATCATGCCGACCACGAGGAACAGCGCCCCCGTGCTCAGCCCGTGATTGACCATGTAGATCAGCGAACCGGTCAGGCCCGCCATCTTCAGGCTGAACATCCCCAGCACGCAGAAGCCCAGGTGGCTGACCGACGAGTAGGCCACCAGCTTCTTGACGTCGTCCTGGACCCAAGCGGCCAGGGCGCCGTAGATGATGCCCGCGATCGCTAGCACGCCCATGAACGGCCCAAACGCAATTGCGCCCTCCGGCACCATCGGCAACGCGAACCGGAGCAGCCCGTACGTGCCCAGCTTCAGCAGGACGCCGGCCAGGATGACCGACCCCGCCGTCGGCGCCTCGGTGTGCGCCAGCGGCAACCACGTGTGGACGGGGAACAAGGGCACCTTGATCGAGAACCCGATGATCAGCCCCAGGAACGCCCACCACTGGACGCCCGCGGGGATCACGCCGAGCCGGCCCTGCAGATACAGCCGCTGAATGTCGAAGCTGAACCGCTTGCCGGACAGGTCCTCGACGGCCTGGTCGATGCGGGCCTTGTCCGTCCCGTCGGGCATGTCGGCCACGACGACCGCGCGGATCTTGTCGGCCGACATCTTCTCGGCGTTGGCATAGCCGCTCCAGGCCAGGTACAGGATGCTGGCGAACGTCAGCACGCTGCCCGCGACGGTATAAATGAAGAACTTGTGGGCCGCCCGACGCTTCTCCTTGCCGCCCCAGATCCCGATCAGGAAGAACAGCGGCACGAGCGTGAACTCGAAACAGATGTAAAACAGCAGCAGGTCCATCGCACAGAACACGCCCAGCATGCCCGTGTGCAACAGGAGCATGAGGATGTAGTACAGCTTGACCTGTTCCTGGATGCCCGAGAAGCTCGCCCAGACGGCCAGCGGCGTCAGCAGCGCCGTCAGCGCCAACAGCCAGACGCTGACCCCGTCGATGCCGACGTGGAACCGGATGTCGAGGATGGCCAGCGGCCCCTCGCCGCCGCCGATCCACGCGACGTCTTTTTCCAGCGCGTAGCCGCCCGTGGCCGACGCCGACCCGCCCAGGAACATCCCCACCGCCACGGCCGTCAACACCAGCGTGACCACCGCCACCAGCAGCGCAAGACGACGGATCGCGGCGGCCGACGACGACGGCACCAGACAAATCAACCCCGCACCCGCCAGCGGCAGGAAGATGATCAGCGTCAGGATCCAGTCGTTAAGCCACGTCACCGTTGAACCTTCATCCAGCTAAGCGCTCGTATCCATCACATCTTGGCCAACACCCACGCCAACAGAATCGCGATCGCCAACGCGCCGGTTAGGGCGTAGCCCTGCAACGCCCCGCGCTGGACCGATTGCTGCATGGCCCATGCCGTGCCGCGCGGGATGGCCGTCACGATCCAGATGATCCCGTCGATGCCCCAATCGTCGATCCTCCAACACAGCCGCCCGATGCCCCGTAGCGGGCGGATGAGACATGCGTCGTAGATTTCGTCGACGTACCACTTGTTGTTCAGTATGCGGTAGGCCGTCGGCAACGCCCGCGCCACGCCCTCGGCGATGGCGGGCTTCTTGTTGTACGCCAGCCAGGCCGCCGCGATGCCCGCAATGGCCAATACCGCCGACAGCCCCATCACGGCGTAGTCGTGTCCGTGCTCCTCGGGCGCCCAGTGCGGGACGGTCATCACCCTCTCGACGTAGTGCGCGAAGTGCCCGGCGATGTTCCAGTACCCCGCCAGGACGGCCCCGAGCGCCAGCACGCACAACGGCCAGGTCATTACGCGTGGCTGCTCGTGCGGGTGGGCGCCCTCCGGTAGGCGCGGTTGGCCGTG
>CAYOGX010000485.1:0-4726 GCA_964403235.1 uncultured Planctomycetales bacterium
GCGCCCGCCACGATCTCCGACGCGCTGGCACTGATCTCGTTGACCAGCACGACCATGTCTTTCGTGAACAAGGCTTCCGACCCGCTCTTCTTCGCCCACGCGTCGGAGCGCAACCCACGCGTCTTGACGATCACTTTGCCCGGCGGCAGAAACAGCTGGGTGACGTCGATGGCCGTTTGGAGCAGACCCCCGGGATTGAACCGCAGGTCCAGAATCAGCGCCTGAGCCCCTTGCCGGTTGAGCTTGCCCAGGGCCTCTTTCATTTCTTGGACGGTGCCTCTGGTGAAGCTCGGATCGATTCGGATGTACCCGACTCGCTGCTCGGGGTCGATCATAAAGTCCCAGTCGCCCTGCTCGTCGCGGTGGTGACCTCGAACCGAGGTGATGACAATCAGCTCACGCACGATGGACACGTCGAACGGCGGTTTCGTGCCGCGTTGGAGCCTCAGGGTCACTTTCGTCCCCCTGGGACCCGTGATCATCGGCACGATTTCCTCGATGTCGAGTTCTTGGGTGATCGGCTTGCCATCGACGTGGGTGATGGTGTCCCCAGGCTTGATGCCCGCCTGGTGCGCGGGCGTTTCCGGCAGCGGGGTGACCACCAACAGCTTGTCTTGGCCCTCCAGTTTGCGGATTTGGATCCCCACGCCCTCGAACCTGCCCATGGTGTGCTTCGTGAACTCGGACAGGCCCGACGGCCAGACCATGCTGCTGAAATGGTCAAGCGGGTACAACGCGCCGTCCATGAACTCGCTGGTGATCAGTTCCTCGGGGAGCAGCAAGGTCCGGCGGTTGGTCTTCAGGATACTCTCGAAGCAGGCATAGGCCTGCCGCGCGGTCAGCTCGTCGTTTCTCTGGATCTGATTCAATAACTGAGTGATCTCGCCCCTGAAGCGAACGTTGGCGTCTTTGTTCTCGATCCGGGGAAAGGCCTTGGCCAATTCAGTGGTCGTCGCGAGGATCCGCAGGTTCTCGATCCCACCCGCCAGGGCCTTCTTGAAATCGGCCTTGCGCACGTAGTGAGTGCCCACTTGCAGGAACGCCTCGCGAACCATGATCGGGTCGATCCCTTTGAGGTCCTTCTGCCACTTCTCGGTGTTGTCCTTTTTGTAGATGATTTCCAGCCGGGCATGCCGAAGGCACCGCCGCTTCATCCGTCTGTATTCGGGATTGTCCTTGCAGATGTGCTCGAGACAGGCGTAAATGCGAGCCGCCTTGGCCCACTCCCCTTTGTCGCGGTACCTGTTGCCCTCCGACTCGACCTGCTTCAGTAACCGCGTCGTCGCCGGTTCCTTGACGAACACGTTGGGGTCCCTGGACGTATCGTAGGCGCTGCTGAGATGTCGCGCCGCCGCCAGCCATTCCTTTTTCTCGGCAGACGCACCGACCTGGGTCATCTCGTGTTGGTGATCGGTCTGGCGAAACCGGTCGCGCTCGGCCTGGAGCTTCTCGTAATCCGCTAGCCACGCCCGGACCTGGGCCAAGTCGGCATGCGCGATGCGGTCGGACGCCAACTGACGGAGGATTCGGGTGCCCTTGTGGATCCGGCCGGCCACGATCTGCCGGCAGGCGTCCTGCCAGACCAGATCCCCCGATTTCCCGCCGCCGCTCGGCGCCTCGGCCCGGACCCCAACAAACGCGCCGAGCACGACGATCAGGCTCCAGCCGATTGACAAGCGACTCACGTCGCCACGAAATCTGTTGGTTTTCATAGAGACCCCTACTGTCACCGCAGGCGACTTGCTATGCCCGCCCTTTCCTGGCACGCCTGTGAAACACCCCGCCCGGCGTTGACACCACAGCCCAGTCGTGTCCGGTACACCCACAACATCGTGCAATGCCGCGACGAGGGAACGACCACCCCTGAGACCCATAACCATAGTAGGGGCTGTCTGCTGCGGAGTCCACCGCGCGCAGATCCGCTGGTAAGCCATGGCTTACCGATCCTAAGGTCGGTTCGCGCGCCCCGGCCTCTTTATTTTTCCTGACGGCCTTGGCTGGCAGGGCGGGTCGTAGCCCCGGCGGGCTCAGCGTCCATCGAGAGGACGACGGCCCGTGGCATCCGCCATGGGCGCTCGAACTCCTGTCCGTCCCCCAGGGGTTCTTGCGCAACCTCATCGATCACAAGGGTTTGGGGCTCAGCGAAGCGAAGGGTCAGCCGCACGCTCCCCCCCGTCCCCCCTGGCGCGGCACCAGCCGAGCCGGGCCGGGGAACCGACTCGACCCCACCCGGGTCCCCCAGGGGCGAGGGATTCCTGACGACGCAGACGTACAACCGGCCGGCCCGGCCCCAGTAGGTGGCTTCGATCATGGGCGGCTCGGCGTCGCCCACGCTCAGGGCCAGACGGGGTCTGATGCCCGCTCGACGCAGGACCCCGACGATGGCCCTTCGCACCTCGGTGGCCTTGGGGGACTGACGGGCTCGATGCAGGCAGTACTCGGCCAGCGAGACGTTCATGAGCGTGGCCCACCCCTTGCCGTGTGGGGCGGCGATGAACGCGCCGAGCCGACGCTCAGCCACGGGCAGGCCACGAGCGCGAAGGCACTTCGGCCAGATGTCCGCTCCGGCCCGAAGGAACGTGTCGTTCCAGTAGGCCTCCGGATCAAATTCACTGAGCAGCCGCCCGCCGAAGACGTTCCCCGCTGTCACCGGCGGGTGGTTCGTCACGCCCAGCAGCTCGTCGAGGGCGGGCACCTGCCGGCCCCGGCCGTGATGGTCGAACAGCCCGACCATGTGGTCGGCAATGAGCACACCGCCGCGGGCCACGTAGCGGGTGATCTGCTCGGCCTCCACGTCAGACAGGGCCAGGACCCTGGGCAGGATCAGCACCTTGTATTCGGACGGATCCAGGCCCCGGGCGGCCACATCGGCGTAGGTGACGAAATCGTATTGCAGTCGGGCATCCTCTAGCAATCGCGTCCACGCCCAAAACGCCGCGTTGCTGCTCGCGAGCCGGTTGTTCATCGAGCTCAATCGATTGATCCACGTCCGGCCGTGGGGGTGGCAGTCGATGAACCAACCGACCTGGATGGACGGATGGGAGTAGTAGACGGCCACGCCGTCGTGCCGCCACCGCGCGCCAACCAGTTTGCGGCTCACGCGCTCCAGCTTGCGGACCTCGGGCCCCAGAGGGCGCATGTCCTTGTCCGGGCCGAACCACCCGTCCGCGAACACGATGCTCCCCCGATAGCCGTGGGCCAGCCCGTACCACAGCCACCAGGCGCCATCGGGGCCGTCGATGTCGCCCACGCCGCCGGTCACCAGCGGCATCTGTGTCCGCCGATTCAGCGACCGCGCGATCTCCATGGCAGCGCCGATGTTGTATACCTCCAGGAACTGGACCTTCCGCATCAACTTGGCGTAGTCATACCCGCCGTACGGGGCCGGTCCCTGAGCGCCGACCAGACCGCACGGCGTGGTCCGATCGATCGTGTTGGCGTGCACGACCAGTTCGCCCACGAGGTCGAGCAACTCCGAGTCCATATAGCTCAGGGCGTCGCACCACGGTGATAGATTCCAGTGCGTGACGGGCTGGCGGTACAGGTGCTGGAAATCGTCAGGGGTGGCCATGCGGTGAAGAAACCCCTCATTCTGCTTGCCCCACTGCCGCAGGATCGCCCCGCGCGTCCCGTATCGGGCCAGGAGCCAGGCCTTGAACCCACGGATCGACAGCGGATGGTTGTCCCAACGACACGGGTTGGTCAGGGTCGACCAACTGACCTCATCATCGAGGGCGTAGGCCACGCGCGTGGGGTGCTTCGTGCACCGCGTAACCGACCGGGTCAGCCGACGGCGCAGGGCGTCGCGAACGTCCGGCTCCAACAGACATCGAGGCCGACGAAGCGCCCCCCGATACGCGGGCGTGTTCCACTCATCGGACAGATGCAGAACGCCCTTGCCAGCCGCGTGATCCAGATACCACAGCAGGCCGTGTGCGTCGTGCAGATCGGCGTCCGCCTGCGGGATGAAGTCGCACACGCCCCCGTTGAACCCCGCCCGTTTCATGGCCCCCGCCAGCTCGCCATTGTAGGGACGCGCCCAGCCATGACGCCACGGCATGAGCACCCACCGGTCCCATCGTTGCGTGATGCTGATGCCCTCGGGCCTGACCACGGAACGAAAATCAGTCGACGTCTGGACGTACCGGCGGAAATCCTCACCGCGGGCGCAGGGTGCTAGCCAACCCAACAGCGTCGATAGGATCAAGCACGAATTGACTGACGGAGCCACCCGCACGAACGAACCCCAGCCCGCAGCCGGCGATGATAGACCCCCCCACCGGCCCTGGCAAGCCGCACCGCGCCCCTCGGCGGGCATTCACCCGGACAATTGCCGGGGGATTGCTCATTTCCCCTTTCCCCCTGGCCGATAAATGTGACAGTTGTAGGGCTTGTGACGGCTGTATCTGCCAGCGCGGTTGGTCAGGACCCGTTCGACGATGACGGAAACCGATCACATCGGTCCCAACGACGTGCTCACCACGGGCCAGGTGGCCAAGATCTGCAACGTCGCGCCCCGAACCGTCTCGAAGTGGTTCGACAGCGGGCAGTTGCGGGGCTACCGGATCCCCGGCAGCAAGGACCGGCGGATCCCCGTTCAGCAGCTCGTGCGGTTCATGCGCGCCCACGGGATCCCCCTGGGCCACCTCGATACCGGCCAGACGCGTGTCCTCATCCTCGACGACGACGAGGACCTGCTCCAACTCCTGGACCAGGCCCTGGCGCG
>CAYOGX010000486.1:0-4724 GCA_964403235.1 uncultured Planctomycetales bacterium
CCCACGCAACATGCGGCATGAACCCGAGGATCCCCATATCAACTCCTGGCGGCCAAATGGCCCGTCGCTCGGACGTCATGATACGGGAATCTTCTGACCGATAGTACGCCCTGAACTCCGCGCCGGGCCGTCAGGCCTGCACTGGAGCCGCAGGCCTGTCCATACCGAAAACGCTGTCCGGGAGGATTGCAGCAGCGGATGACGCTGGGGCACGGTCGGTCCTGGCGCGAACACCGCGTCATTCCACGTCGCAGACTACTCGGAACGAGGACGTCTGAGGTTGGCCGCGCAGTTGCAGGGGGTACCCTACACACGGCACAGTCCTTAAGGTGACCAGCTTCATTAAAGCAGCACGAGCGTATCGGTGGTGCAACCCCCCAACCTGCGGAATGGCAACGATCTTCCTCACTTCAGGCCGTTCGACTTGGCGTGGCTTCGGAGCGTTTCGGGCGAGCGAAAGATGCGTCCGCGATTCGTGGTAGTACTCGAAGTAGGCGGTGAGGATACGGATCAGGTGGGCTTCGTTGAACACGATCACATGATCCAGACACTCACGCCGGATAGGGCCAATCAGGCGCTCGACGAACGGATTGACGATCGTCAGCCCCAGTCCCGTTCCTTGCACGTGGTTGCCGTCGGGGTTCCTGACGCGGTAGAACCGCTCGAACACGTGGGGCAGGTCCGCCGGCGGGATGCCCATTCCCTTATCCCGCACGGTGATGCTCAGTTTCTGGTCTCGGCGCTGCGCGGTGACGACGACCTCGCGCTCGTCGGGGCTGTACTTGACGGCGTTGGAGACCAGGTTGGCGATCGCGCGGGACATGGCGTCGCGGTCGATGTCGCACGTGGGCAGGTCGCTACCCAGGTGAAGGTGGACGCGGTGGCCCGTGGGCCGGGCCTGGATCGACAACTGCCGCTGCAGGCCAGCCAGATACTCAGCCATGTCCGTCGGCTCGGGCTTGAGCCGCATCCTGCCCGCCACGATCCGCGAGAAATTCAGCATGTTCTCGACCATTCGGCCCAGCCGGTCGCTCTCGGAGGCGAGCAGGCGATAGTATTCCCGTTGCCGCTCGGGGTCGTGGACCTGTCCCCCGTGCAGCATCTCGCTGAACAGCTTGATGCTGGTCATGGGCGTCCGAAGCTCGTGCGAGACGTTGTCCACGAACTGGCTCTTGAGCTCGGACAGCTCCATCTCGCGGCGGACCATTCGCCCGGCGATCACCACGCCCGCGACCATCAGCACGACCAGCACGACGATCGAGCCGGTCAGCAGGACGTCCCGCCGCATCGCCTGCGCGCGCAGGCCGGCCAGGTCCGCGAAGCCGACGCCCATTGTCCACGGCAGCCCCCATCGAGACAGCGAGATCTCCGTCGACGTCGCCTCCGGCCCGATCGCGGGTCCCACGATCGTGCGGTGCAGCGAATCCCGCACGAAGGCCACGCCCCTGTCCGCCCCGCCAAGCTCTGCGATCAGCGGACCGACCAACTCGCCCTTAGCCCAGTCGATGCTAAAGGCCGCGATCGCCCAGCCGCGGGCCCGCGACAGCGACACGGGCTCGACGAGCAGGACGCGCTGCTCGAGCGTCTGGAGCCGCGGCCCCCCGGACCGCTGACGGGCCTTGGCGACCGATGTGGCGGCGCTCATCTCCTGAAGGCGACGCACCGCCCGTTGCAGCTTGGCCCGTCGTTGGACATCCTCGGGCTGCTCGACGTCCTGCGGGACCAACGCCAATGCGTTCGTCAGGTGCCCGAGCATCAGCGCCCACGACATCGGATAGCGCCCCGAGAGCAGCGCATCGACGTGGGTCCGCCACGCCGCCCTGTCCGAATCGGCCGCCTCGGCGCCGATCGACGAGGCGACCAGCGCCGCACCCGCCTCCGCCCCCGGGTTCATCCCCGTCTCGTCCACCACCCAATCGAACTGATCCATCAGCCGGCGGTACACCGCCGACGCGCCCTGCGGATCTCCCCCCTTTCGCGTGCACCGCGCCAGTCCGAGCAAGGCCTTGGCCCGGATCCGCGGCGGTACCGACGCCCGATCGAGCGCCTTGTATCTGTCCACCGCCAGGTCCGCATCCCGGCCCGACCGCTCCTGAGCTTCGGCCTCGGCAAGCTGTTGCATCGCGGGTTCCCGCCCGGGGTACGGATCGGTCTCGACGAACAAGTGGACCGCGTGGCTCGCCGGATACCACCATCGGCCCTGCTCGTCGAACACGACGGTCCACGACTGACCTCGCCCCGGTGGCGGCGCCGCCAGCGAACCTGCCCCCAGGCCCTCAGCCCATCGCCGGAGATCGCCCCCCAGCCGGGCCAACCTCTTGGTGAAACGCGCATCGAACGCGGCGACCAGATCCTCGTGTTGCTTCCGCTGTGCCGCCAGCAGTCGGTCCTCCGCCCGTCCCGCCAAGGACCACGCCAGCACGCTCAAGGCGATCAGCGGGACAACGAGAAGCGGCAGCACCACGACGACCCAGCGCCTCATGGTTGAAGAACCACACCCCCCGGGATTGCAGAACCACGTTAACAGACCGTACTGACTACTATACCAGAACCCCCATGACATTGACCTGTTAAGCGATGTGCTGTTGCATGAGGGACTTGCCCTGGGGACCCTTCACGGTCGGTCCTTGGCCATGATGCCGAACCTGCGCGCATCCTCACGGCCAAGCTCAGCCGACTCGGTCGGCTTCGCTTGACCGTGCCACCCTGCTGGACGAGCAATGAAACAGTCTGCGTCCGCACGGCGGACCTTACGCTGCTCGACCCGTCGTGACCCGGGCCGCTATCGGAGGGCGGTTAGCAGATCCTTGCTCAAGAGGCTCGGGCACCAGTACTTCTCGATGTGCTTGACCACCAGCTCCGTGCCTTTGTGGTGATCGACCTTCGGCGGCATTCGCGGATTGTACATCGTGTCGGTCAGGTCGCGGATCAGGGCGCAGTTGATGCCCCAGCGCGTCATCTGCTTGATGCCGAACGATCGGCCGATCACGCACATGTTCGTATGCACGCCCATCACCAGCAGGTTCTTGATGCCGTGCTGCTTGAGAAGGTTGTAGACCTCGGGGCCGTTGTCGCTGATGGCGTCGTAGCCGGCGATCTCGATGCCGGCATGCTGGCGGGTCCACGGGCTGTATTGATGACACTGTGGCTGATCGTCGCAGCCGCCGTCCGAGGCATCGACGGGCAGCGGCGGATCGGGGATCGTCTTGGGCTTGGGCGGACGCACGCGCGGCGCGGCCTGCGCCCTTTGGCGATACGGCGTATCGGCGTAGAACCCCAGCGTGTCCGACGGCGCGTGGACAATGAGTAAGCCCTTCTTTCGAGCGGCCTGGACCACCTCGTTCATCCGCGGCACCATCTCGCCGACACGTCGCGTGGCCGACTTGCACCAGTGAATGTCCCACACGTCGCACAAGAGCAGCGCGGTCTCGGATACGGCCCAGTTCTTCTGGACGCGGGCTTCGGTCCACTCGCCACTACCTTGACCCGTCTCGACGCGACCCCGCATCTCGAGTTTCAGCGTGCCCGTCGCCTCGGGCATGTTTTTTGGCTTCGCAGGCACCTTGCGAACGACATTTCGTTTGGTCGCCCAGAACAGGGCGTTGGCGAGCATCCGCTTGAACGAGGCGTTCTGGAAGTCCTCTTGTCCTCCCAGGGACGTGTAGAAGACCCGGCCGCCGTTGACCTCTCGGGCCCACGCCACCGGCTGGGCGCCTTGGCTCTTGGGCGTGGTGCCGTTCAGCAGGCAGACGCAGCCCTCTGCCAGGGGCGCGGTCTTGTACAGACTGCTCCGCGACTTTAGCTTGCCGACGCGGTGCAAGATGCGGTGGTTCTTTCCCTGGTCGCAAACGCTCGTAGTCGTCGTCGGGCCTTCCTTGAAGTGGCTACTGTAATTCCCGCCGAGGATCTCCTTGTCGAACGCCAGCCAGTTCTGGAATCCGTGACTGGCCGTCCGGACCGCCACGACGGGCTTGCCCGATCGGCAGTACGTCTTGATGCGCTCGAGCGGCTCGCCCTTGATCTTCATCCGCCGCGTGAAGAAGAGCGCCACGTCGCACGTGTCCAGGGCGTCCAGGCCCGGTAGGTGCTCCTTGTCCGGTGCCTTGATCAGCGTGCATTTGACGTGGTGGTTGGCCTCCAGATACTGCTTGAAGGCCGCCAGAGATGCGTCCGACTCATACCGCGGGGCACCCGAGATCAAACACACGTTCAGAAAAGCAGCCGTCATCATGACACCACCGTCCCCTTCTCAAGGAAATCTCGGCCGTTCGCCGTTTCGATGTTTCGACCTTTTCACGCTTTCTCAAACGTCTTCCGGAATCGCATACGGTTTGCGATACGTCCGCTTCAACAGCCGGTTCGCCGGCTCGTGTCCGACGAACGACTCGGTCTTGGCGTCGAAGGTCAGCTTCTGTCCGCCCACGCGGTACGAGACGTTGGCGAGGTGGACCAGGCACGCGCTGCGATGGCCCTCTTCGATGTCGGCGTTGGGCCGCTTGCGGCTGCGGACGCAACTCACGAAGTCGTCCCGATGCGACCGGTCGCCCGGCCGGCCGTAGTCCTGCGCGACGACCTTTCCGTCTCGCGTGAAGACCTGCCACCCGCCCCCGTGCCGGCCGATGATCATAAGCTGCTTGGTCCCGTACAGCTCGATCCGCGTGGCGTTTTGAGGCCAATAGGGAAACGTGTCGTGCCACACGTGAATGTCCGAGCCGCACACGCCA
>CAYOGX010000487.1:0-4724 GCA_964403235.1 uncultured Planctomycetales bacterium
GATGCGATCGCGGCCAAGGCGATCTCGAGCCGAGAGGCCGTCGAGGCCTGCCTTGAGCGGATCGACGCGGTCGACCCGAAGGTCCGGGCGTTCATCAGCGTCGACGGCGAGCGCGCGCTTGAGCAGGCCGGCCGGATCGATGAACGCCTGGCGGCCGGCGAGACGATCGGACCGCTGGCGGGCGTGCCGGTGGCGATCAAGGACAACATCTGCACGCGGTTCGGGTACACGACGTGCGGGTCGCGGATCCTGGCCAACTTCACCAGCCCCTACGACGCCCACGTGGTGGAACGCCTCAACGCCGCCGGGGCCGTCATCGTCGGCAAGACGAACATGGACGAGTTCGCGATGGGCTCGTCCACCGAGAACAGCGGGATGCACGTCACGCGCAATCCGTGGGACCTGGATCGCGTGCCGGGCGGGTCCAGCGGCGGGTCGGCCGCGGCGATGGCGGCACGGATCATGCCGATCGCCCTGGGGTCGGATACAGGCGGATCGATCCGCCAGCCGGCGAGTTTTTGCGGCGTGACCGGGCTCAAGCCGACGTACGGTCGTGTCTCGCGGTTTGGGCTGGTCGCTTACGGGTCCAGCCTCGATCAGATCGGCCCGATCACCGTCGACGCCCGCGACGCCGCGTTGATGCTGGGCGTGATCGCCGGCCACGATCGACGCGACTCGACCAGCGCCCCCAACGACGTGCCCGACTACGTCGCGGCCCTCAAGGGTCTGCCCAAGGGTCTGAAGATCGGCGTGGCCAGGGAGTTCTTCGTCGAGGGGCTCGATCCCGAGGTCAAACAGGCCGTCGAGGCCGCGGTGAATCAGTTGGCTGAACTGGGCGCCGAGGTCGTCGAGATCTCGCTTCCGACCACGCCCCACTGGCTGGCGGCCTATACGATCGTCGCGTTTGCCGAGGCGTCGAGCAACTTGAGCCGCTACGACGGCGTTCACTACGGCCACCGCACCGACCGCGAGGGCGACATCATCGACCTGTACAGCCGGACCCGGGCCGAGGGCTTCGGCCCGGAGGTCAAGCGGCGCATCATGCTGGGCACGTACACGCTGTCCAGCGGCTACTACGACGCGTACTACCTCAAGGCCCTGAAGGTCCGCACGCTGATCATCAACGATTTTGCGGCTGCGTTTGACCGGTGCGACGTCATCGCCGGGCCCGTCTCGCCCACGCCCGCGTTCAAGATCGGCGAGAAGACCGACGACCCGCTGACGATGTACCTGTCGGACATCTACACGATCAGCGTGAATCTGGCGGGCGTGCCGGGCATCAGCATCCCGTGCGGCTTCAGCCAGTCGGGCTTGCCGATCGGCCTGCAATTGATCGGGCGGCATTTCGGCGAAGCCGCCCTGCTCCAGGTGGCGGATGGCTACCAGCAGGCGAGTCAGTGGCATCTGGCCACCCCCGAGGTCGCGTAGGACGACCCGGCACGCCGTCTGCCCCGGATGGAGCGATCTGGCAACTCCAAAAGACGTTCTTGTTAGACGGTCGTCGTCCCTAAGTGGTTGCGGTGGAAAGTAGCTTGGCAGGCCCGCAAGCCGAGCACAGACCTTCGCGCTATCCCGACGCACCCGAGTTGGGGATCACCAGACACGACAGGATCATACTGCCGATCGCGCGCCTGATACCGCATCGCGGCATGATGAGCCTACGATCGGTCTGGGCGGAGATCCTCCTCTAGCGATCGCTCAGGCCTTGGGCTCTCCTCTTCGCCGACGCCGCCTGCCGAAGCTACTGGTCAGCAGGAGTACAGCCGCCGAGACCAGGCTCGCGCTCAGTGTGCTGCCGGTGCCCGCACAGCAGGGACAGAGGCCGTCCACCGGCGGGAGAGGTTGTGGCACGCCAGCGCCCTCAGCCACAGTCACCGTGAAGCTGCACGTTGACGTCCCGCCGGACCCATTGGTGGCCGTGTACGTCACGGTCGTCGTGCCGATCGGGAACGCATCGCCGGGGTTGTGCGTGGACGTCACGGTAGCAGGCGGGCAGTCCTCCGAGACCGTCGGCGGGGTCCAGGTGACCACGGCCGTGGTGCTGTTTGCGTCAGGGGGTACGACGATGTCATTCGGGCAGTCCACGAAGACCGGGACGGTTGGATCGATCACGGTCACCGTCGCCTCACACGTACTGGTCAGCCCCTGGTCGTCCTGGACGGTCAAGGTCACCGTCGTCACGCCTATGGGATAAGGCGACCCGGGCGCGAGACTCATGGTCAGCGCACTCCCTTCGGGGTCCCACGAGCCGTTGTTGACCTGCGCTGGAGTCACCGTGCCCAGGCAGTCCACGCCGACCACCGTCACATCCTGGCAGATCGCGACGGGCGGCGCCTGCGCCGCGGTAGTCGCGCTGGCGGCGTCGTTCGCGGGATTGGGGTCAGGCTCATCCGCGGAGACCCCCGCGACGTTCGTCAGCGTCCCGATGGTGTTCGGGTCCACGGAGACCGTGATTGTCACCTCGACACTGGACAGCCCGGGCACGTTGCCGATGTTGCAGGTCACCACGCCGCCGGCCTCGCTACAACCGGTCGAGGCCGAAACGAACGTCACGCCGTCGGGCAGCAAATCCTGCACCACGACCCCGTTCGCGTCGGAGGATCCCGTGTTGACCACCGTCAAGGTGTAGGTCAACTCGTTACCCGACGTGATGAGGTCAAAGCCCGCGCTCTTGGTGAGTGACAGGTCGGCGCCGAGGACAAGCGTGTCGATGTCCGTCGCGCTGTTGTTGGTCGGGTCCGGATCGGACACGTCCGCGGACACGGTGGCCGTGTTGATCAGCAGGCCGCTGGCCGTGGGATCGATCGTGGCCGTCACGGCATACGTGATCGAGGCCCCCGCCGGCAGATCGACGGTTTCATTGATATCGCCCGCCCCGGAAGCGGTGAAGCCTGAAGCGCCGCCACTCCCGGTGGCCGTCCAGGTCACACCCGTCAACGCGGCCGGCAGGTCGTCCGTCACCGTCGCGCCGGTCACGTCGTTGGGCCCGGCGTTTGCGACTGTGATGGTGTAGTCGATCGGCTGGCCGGGCGCCGCCATGTCTATGCCGTCATCCTTCTCGATGGAGAGTTCGGCCTGGACGGGCGGCAGGGACAGGACGTCCGTGTCCGTCGCGACGTTGTTGGTCGGGTCTGGATCCGCCAGGCCCGAGGCAACGGTGACGGTGTTGATCAGCAACCCGGTTGCGGTCAAATTAACCGTGCCGGTGACGGTGTAGGTCACCGTCGCGAAAAGCGGCAGATCGACCGTGTCACTGATGTTGCCGGTGCCGGAGGCGGTGAAGCCTGAAGCGCCGCCACTCCCGGCGGCCGTCCAGGTCACACCCGTCAGCGCCGTTGGGAAGGTGTCCGTCACCGTCGCACCGGTGACGGCCTCCGGCCCTTCGTTCATGACCGTGATCGTGTAAGTCACGGGCTGTCCCGGCACGGCCGTATCCAGACCGTCGTCCTTGGTGACCGACAGGTCGGCTTGGTCGGGTTGCGGGGTGATCTCGTCGGTGTCGGTCGCGCTGTTGTTCGCCGGGTTCGGATCGGAGACCGGTCCGGACACGGTCGCCGTGTTGGCCACCACGCCCGTCGCCGACGCCTTGACCTTTGCAATCACGGTGTAGGTCACGCTCGCGCCGACGGGCAGATCGACGCCCGTGTCATTGATGTCGCCCGAGCCGGAAGCCGTGAAGCCACTGGCCCCACCGCTTTGCACGGCCGACCAACTGACGTTCTTCAATTCCGTCGGGAAGGTGTCGGCCACGGTCGCGCCGATCACGTCGTTGGGACCTGCATTCTGGACCGTGATGACGTAGGTAATGTACTTCCCGGGGATCACCGTATCCTGGCCGTCGTCCTTCGTGATGGACAGGTCAGCCAGGGTATCTGGCGGGACGATCGTGTCCGTGTCCGTCGCGATATTGTTGGTCGCGTCCGGGTCGACGGTTGTACTAGAGACCCCCACGCCGTTGGTCAGAGGCTCGGTCGCGTTGGGGTCGACGGTGCCGAGGATCGTGTAGGTCACGGTTGCGCCCGGTGGCAACGTAATCCCCGAATCGTTGATCCCGCCCGTCCCCGTGGGCTCGAAGCCGGTAGCACCGCCACTCCCCACGGCACCCCAGCTCACATTAATGAAGTCTGCCGGTTTGGGATCCATGACCGTCACGTCATTGGCCTCGTCCGGACCCAGGTTGGTCAGGCCAATCGTGTAGGTAATCGTCTCACCGGGTGCAACGGTGTCCTGCCCGTCGTCCTTGGTGACCTCAAGGTCGGCCTCGGGCGGCGGGGCTCCCGTCACGAAGTCCACATCCGTCGCGACGTTGTTGCTTGGGACTGGGTCCGTGATAGGCGAGGACACAGCCACCGTGTTGAGCACCACGGCAGGAGCGGTCAGACGGACGCCGGCCGTCACAGTGTAGGTGATGGTGGCACCGGCGGGCAGATGGACGGCGTGGTTGATGTCGACCGACCCGGAGGCGGGGAACCCGCTGGCGCCCCCGCTCCCTACGGCGGTCCACGTCGTGCCCACCAAGGCCGCCGCCGGGAAGACATCCGTGATAACAGCATTTGCGTCGTCAGGGCCGGCGTTCTGGACGGTGATCGTGTAGGTGAGGGGCTGGCCCCGCGCTGCGGTAACCTGACCGTCGTCCTTGGTGACCACCAGATCCGCTGTCTCCGGCGGCGAGGTCAGCGTATCTATGTCGGTCGCTATAGCGACCGACATAGATACGCTGACCT
>CAYOGX010000488.1:0-4720 GCA_964403235.1 uncultured Planctomycetales bacterium
CCATAGGTTCGGCGAACAGCGGGCACAGCGGGTCGGCGAGCAGTCGATCGAGGTCGTGACCAAGAAGAACGTGATCGTCCGGCTGGAGACGCCGCGGTTCCTGGTCGAGAAGGACCTGGTGTACGTCTCGGCCATCGCGCACAACTACCTGAAGTCGGCCAAGAAGACGCTGGTCGAGCTGAAGGTCACGCCGCAACTGAAGATCACCAACGCGATCAGCGCCGCGAAGGATCTGGCGCTCGACAAGCCGGTCAAGGGCCCGACGATTTACCGGCGGTGGGTCGAGGTGCCGCCCGAGAAGGAGGTGCGGGTCGATTTCGTCTGCCACGCCGGTTCGGCGGGCGAGGCGACGGTGTTGGCCAAGGCCCTGACCGACGAGGAATCCGACGCGATGGAGATCAAGCTGCCGGTGCTGGAATTCGGGGCCGACAAGTTCATCGCCCAGGCCGGCTACCTCGGTGACGTGCCGGATGGCGAGTGCGTGTTGAATGTCACCGTACCGGCGGCCATCAAGCCGAACAGCCAGACGCTGGACGTGCGGACCAACCCGTCGATCGCGGCCGTGATGATCGACGCGCTGCCGTATCTGTTGGAGTATCCGTACGGTTGCACCGAGCAGACGCTGAGCCGGTTCGTTCCGGCGGCGGTGACGGCCAAGACGCTGCAAAAGTTGGGCATCCGCCTGGAGGACGTCCGCAAGAAGATCGAACAGCAGGGGGAACCTGAGAACGAGCGGCAGTTGCGCAAGCTCCGCCGCAACCCGGTCTACAGCACGGCCAAGATGAACGACATGATCCGGACGGGTCTGAAGCGGCTGGCCGCAATGCAGCATCCCGACGGCGGGTGGGGCTGGTGGAAGCACGACGAGTCCAACCCGTACATGACCGCGTACGCCGTCTACGGGCTTCTCGAGGCCCGCGAGGCGGACGCGTCGTTCGACCGGTCGATGTTGAAGCGCGGCGTCGAGTTCCTGAAGAAGCGCGTCACGTCGCCCGACCAGGTCGGACGGTATCGGTGGATGCGCGACGATCAGAACGTGCGGACGTGGATGCTGTTCGCGCTGGCGTGCGAGAACCCGGGCAACATCATGGCCAACGCCAAGGTCCGCGAGGTGCTCGACCAGATCTACGAGAAGCGGGACGACCTGACCGACTACGGCCGGGCGCTGCTGGCGATCACGCTGGCCAAGGTGGGCGACCGAAATCACGCGACGGTCCTGATCGAGAACTTCGACAACACCGTTCGGCTGGATGGGCCGACGCAGACGGCGAGCTGGGGGCGGACGCGCGGCTGGTGGCTGTGGTACGACGGCGGGCTGGAGACGACGGCGATGGTGATGCGGGCGTATCTGGCCGCTGCACCCCAGCACAAATACGTGCCGATGATCGTCCGGTGGCTGGTCCGGAACCGGCGGGGCAGCCGGTGGTATTCGACCAAGGACACGGCGTTGTGCGTGTACGCGTTGGCGGAGTACCTGCAAGCGTCGGGCGAGCTGGACCCGGACATGACGGTGACGGTCACCGTCGACGGGAAGGTCCGCAACGAGCTGCGGATCACAAAGGCGAACGTGCTCGCCGTCGACGCGTCGACGCTGCTGGGGCCGGACGATCTGCCGGCAGGCCAGCACACGATCAAGGTCCACAAGCGCGGTCGCGGGTATCTGTACGTGGCCGGCTACCTCCGTTACTACACGCGGGAAGATCCGATCAAGGGCGCGGGGCACGAGGTGTCGGTTGCGCGGCGGTACGTGCGGCTGGTGCCCAAGGAGGTGACCAAGACCCGCGGGGTGTGGGACCCCAAGCGACGCAAGCGCGTCACCGAGAAATACCAGACGATCGAGTACAGCCGCGAGCCGATCCAGGCCGGCGAGGAACTGGCCAGCGGCACGGTGTTGGAGGTGTGCCTCCAAATCGAGGCGAAGAACAACTTCGAGTACCTGATCTTCGAGGACCCCAAGCCGGCCGGGTGCGAGCCGGTGGCGCTGGTCAGCGGGTCGAGCTACGCGGGCGGGACGTACGCGAACATGGAGTTGCGCGACGAGCGGGTGGTGTTCTTCGCGACGTACCTGTCGCAGGGCCAGCACAAGCTGGTGTACAAGCTCCGCTGCGAGACGCCGGGCGTGTTCAACGTGCTGCCGAGCCGGGCCGAGGCGATGTACGCACCGCTGGTCCGGGCCATCAGCGACAGCGATCGCATGGCGGTGGTGGAACGGAAGTAGGTCCGCGCAGCGGATGTGACCCTCCGAGCGGCGGTCGTCCGAGCCCGCGAACCCCTGCGCGTTGGACACCTGTGGTGCAATCCGATACACTCGCTTTGACAGTTTGCCTGCCATCGCCTATCTGCCCTGTTGACGGACAGAGGGGTCAGGAAGGCGAACTCTTTGTTGCGCAAGAGGTTAGGTCGCCAGCGCACAACGTTCTGACGGTCGCGGCTCGGACGCGTCATCACGCGCGACCGGGTCGGCCCTTGCGGATTGGCCGCGGGGCGACACAGTCCGCGTCGCAGGGGACCCGATCGCATGCGGATCATTGACGCGCACGTTCACCTCGGCGACGGGCCGCACAAGGCCTATCCGCTCGAGACGCTCCACGACGACCTGCACCGGGCCGGCGCGACCGGCGCGGTCGCGTTCGCATTTCCCGAGGACATGTACCGGACCGTCGACAGCCGCGCGTCGCGGATCGCCGCGAACGCGTACGTGCTGGCGGCCGCCGAGCGCGATCCGAACCTGTACCCGTTCTACTTCGTGTGGAACGACTACCTCATCCCGGACGACTTCGACGCGTTCGTGGGGATCAAGTGGCACCGGCATTGGGACGAGCCGCCCTACGACTACGACGCGCCCGAGTGCGAGACCATCCTCGAACGGATCCGCGCGCGGCACATGCCGGTGACGTTGGAGGAGGAGTTCGACAACACGGTCCGGTTCGTGGAGCGAAACCCGGGTCTGCCGGTGATCATCCCGCATTGCGGGGTGCTCAACGGCGGCACGGCGCGGATGGACGTCTTCTTCGACAACCCGGACGTCTATTTCGACACGGCCGTAGCGCCGCTGGAGGCGGTAGCGTTCGTGCTCGAGCACGTACCGGCTGAGCGGGTCCTCTTCGGGTCGGACGTGTCGGGGACGGCGACGCCGTTTTTCAACTTCCCCGCCGTCGAGCTGGCCAAGGTGCGGCAGTTGGCGCTGGGCGAGCGCGAGATGGCGTTGCTCCTGGCGGGCAACATCGACCGATTAGTGGGACAAGTGAACAAGTAAGTGCCCCCTGCGGTTGGGGGACGGACTCGCGCGGGTCTCGTCCTGTCACCCGAACATTCCGTCCCCCGCCCAGTTGTCACGCACGCCTCCGCCGCCGAAGGCCGGTTGCAACCGAGCAGCAGAGGGGTTACTCTTATGGTAGCCTGTTGTCCTTGCGTTTCTTGCGGGGATTCCTGCCATCGCGCTCCGTACCGGACCAGGCGGGGGCTCGGCGGGGGAGTGGGAGAGGGGCCTCATGACTCGGACCATTCGGTTGTGGTCGGTGGGGAGAATCCCTGTGGCGCTGGGCGTGCTGCTGGTCTCGGCAGGTTCCGCCTTGGGTCAGGTGGACTTCTCGGTCTACCGTTCGTTGGGCGACAGTCTGACCCACGGCACGCAGGGGGGCAAGGTGGTGGACCACCGCACGCAGCCGTTCGCCTATCCGGTCTATCTGGCCGATAAGGCGGGCGCGAGCTTTGCGTTGCCGCTGCTGACTCAGGCCGCGGCGGACGAGACGCAAAGCCGGCTGGATGCTCCCAATTTCTCCTACGGGGCCAATCTGGCCGTCAACGGGGCCGACCTCCACGAGGCCCTCTACCACACGGCTGATGCGCTTGTGCCACCGGGCTACAAGTCGAAGGACCTGACGGACTGCGTCCTGGCGCCGAGAACCGGCGCGACGCAGGTCTCGGCAGCCGTCAGTGACGGCGCGACGTTCACGACCGTCTGGCTGGGCGGAAACGATTTCCTCAACTCGTTATCGCAGGCGGGGACGGTTCTCCACGACTTCTACGGCTATTACGGCCTGTCTGAGCCTGTCGAGCCCTTGAACGTCAGTGGCATCACCGACCAGGCGTCGTTCGCGACGGACTATGCCGACCTGATGAACACCCTGATGGCAGTGCCGGGCATGAAGATGGCTGTGGCCAACCTCCCCGTCATCAACAACCTCGCTGCCGTCCTGGACAAGGACCAAGTCACGGCCCTGGTTGGCAGCAACCCCATGCCGGAACATGCGATGACGAACGAGCTCGTCGTGGCGGCCATCATGTACGACGACGTTGGCACGTTTGGCGCGGACATTTGGGACGTCGACATGTTGGCCAACCCGGACAACTACTGGGACGCCAACGAAGCTACAGCCATTGATGCGGCCATCACCGGCTTCAACGCGACGATCGCCAGCCAAGCCGGTGTCCACGACGTTGCTTTGGTCGACTTTCACGGGTTGCTGACGGAGATCGAAGGTGGCCAGTACAGCGTTGGCGGCTGGGAGCTCAACGACGAGTGGTTCGTCGCCAACGTGGGCCAGGAAAAGGCCAGCTTTTACAGCTCTGACGGGCTGCATCCCAGCGACATCGGCCATGCGGTGGTGGCCAACGCCTTCATCGACGCCATCAACGACCACTACGGCTCCAGCATTCAACGGCTGAGCGAGGCCGAGCAGAAGGACATCCTCGACCACGACAGGTTCGTTGACAACGA
>CAYOGX010000489.1:0-4717 GCA_964403235.1 uncultured Planctomycetales bacterium
CACCACGTATCACGTCCTCGCAGGAGTGCCCACGAGCGCGGTCGTCTCCGCCCAAGACCCCCTGGGACATGTCGAGGTCCTAGCCGGTCACCGACGCCGATCTGCGTTTTCTCATTGGGAGTCCTCCGGCAGAACGGCGTTTCAGCATCCTGCCCGTCCCGTGACGGGGCAATCCGTTGTTCCATCGGCCTTGTCGAACGCGTGCGGATTGTGATCTTCGTGGGAAACTGGTATTCCTATCCGCGTCGAGCCGAACAAGGAACGGTCGGCACTGCGTCGACCTCGGACCCGATCGAACGACACATCCAATGGGAGGCACTCGGATGCTGATTCGCAACGTGACCTTGGTAGGAAGACGACGGGCGTGGGTGTTTGGGCTGGGCGCGGTTCTGCTGGTCGTCGGCAGCGTGTGGGCGGCGTCGGGTAAGGCCAAGGGCGGGTTCGCCCGCACCACCATCGACGTGGGCATCGTCGTTAGCGACGTGGAAAAGTCCGCGGCCTTCTACAAGGACGCGTTGGGGTTCAAGGAGGTGCGGGGCTTCGACGTGTCGGCCGAGATGGGAGGCGGCTCGGGCCTGACGGACAACCAGGCGTTCCACGTCCGCGTGCTCGTGCTGGGCGACGACCCGACCGCCACCAAGATCAAGATCATGCAGTTTCCCGACGCGCCGGGCAAGAAGGTCGACCACCGGTTCATCCACTCGAGCCTGGGGTACAGCTATCTGACGATCTTCGTGACCGATACGGCTGCCGCCCTGGCTCGGGCCAAGAAGGCCGGCGTCATGCCGATCAAGAAGCCCTACCCTATATCCCGACGCAACGGCCTCCTGACGCTCGTGAGAGACCCCGACGGCAACATCATCGAGCTGGTGGAGGCCGGGAAGTAGCCGCCAGGGAAGGGACGCCGCAAACAGGGGGCAGGTACAGTGTTCGCCGTTCCGGGTGTTCAGCCCGTTGAGACATGGCGGGAAACGGAAAAAGTAGCCTGACCCCTTTTCCTTTTCTTACAGCGCGAATACGCTGATGACCCAGACTGCGACCGCGGCCGCGCTTCCTTCGACCAGCGTGCCCAGGGTTTGTAGCTTGTACCCTTGCTTGACGTCCATCCCCGACAACTGCGTGACGACCCAGAAGAAACTGTCGTTCGCGTGGCTGACCACCATGGACCCCGCGCCGATCGCGACCACGACGAGGGCCCGGGCCGTCGGCGCGCCCAGACCCAGCGCGTCCAAAAGCGGCGCGACGATGCTCGCGGTGGTGATGATCGATACCGTTGACGACCCCTGGGCCGTCTTGAGCGCCGCGGCGATCAAAAACGGCAGCCAGATGCTGTGGGCCACGCCCCCGAGATGCCCCTTTACCACGCCGTCGATCCCCGAGGCTTGCAGCACCTTGCCGAACGCGCCCCCGCAGCCGGTGATGATGATGATCGTGGCCGCGGCCACGACGGCCTGGCCGACCCAACCGTGAGGCGAGACCATCTCCGCGGTCAGCCTCTTCGGCAGCGAGAACGCGAAGAAAACCCCCACGAGCAGTGCAACTACCGGCTGACCCATGAAACCGACGAACGTCGCCACGTGTCCCACCCCGAACGGTCGGCTCGGCAGGTCGCCGACCGACCGCAACACGATCAGGACGATCGGCAGGAGGATGGGAATGACCGACCGAAGGGCCGACGGTCCCGCCGCGGGCGAACCCTCCTGCGCGGGTTCGGCCGACCCCGGTCCCGGGTCGATGGATGTCCTGGCCGCGAACTTCACGGCGAACAACCAACCAGCGGCAAGCGCGATCCCACTGACCGGTAATCCCCACAACACGACCAGGCCGAGGTCAGCCCCGAGCAATCCGGCGGCCGCCACCGGACCCGGCGTCGGCGGGACCATCGTGTGCGTCGCGTACAACCCGAGCGCCAACGCCACCGCCGTCCCCGCCAGCGAGATCCCCGCCCTCGACGACAACGCCCTGGCCAACGGGGACAGGATGACGAAACCGGAATCGCAGAACACCGGGATGCTGACGACGTAGCCGACGCCGCTCATGGCCAGCGGGACGTTCTTGCGACCGGTCCGCTGGAGCGTGGCCTCGGCCAGCCTGATCGCGCCGCCGGACTTCTCCAGAAACGTCCCGATGACCGAACCCGCCAGGATCACGATACCGATGTGCCCGATCGTGCCACCGAACCCCGCGTTGACCGATTCGACGACGGCCGTCAGCGTCATCTGCCCGCAACCCAACCCGTACCCGAACGCGGCAATGAGCAGCGCAAGAAACGGGTGCAGCCTCAGCTTCGTCGTCGTCACCACGACAAAGACCACCCAGACCAACAGCAGGACGATCAGGCGCACGGATTCCGCCCCTTCTTGATACGGTCGAGTCCCACAATGATCTTCACCAGGTAGTAGTACCACTGACCGGCAAGCATGGCTCTGCGAAACACCGCCAAACCTGGTCCGCGTTTCCGTTGGGCGAGAAACGCCTCCTTGCTGCACGCCGTGGTACGCGCCATGGCCGACAGCAGGAACCGGTTCAGCCAAGTCAGCCGGAGCGCCGGTTTGACGCGTTTCGCCGGTGCGCGCCGGCCCGTCCGTATCGTTCGGGCAAGGCGCTTCGGCAGATCCCATCGCTTGAATTTCAAGGGGCCTCGCTGACTTTCGATCACCCGGTCCATCGCGATCGGGTCCAACCGCAGCTCACCGTTTCGCTCACCGCGGTCGAACAGCTCCCGAAGGACGGGGCTTCGAACGATCATCAGGCTCGTCCCGGACGGGTCGCCTGCGTACTCGTCCAACCAGGCGTCCATGAACGCGGCGTCGCCCAGTTCGCAAAACGCGTCGTCGCAGTAGCTGCACGCGTTCGGCGTGAATAGGCGCGCGAACCACGCGCTGTCCATACCCTCCGACCAGTAGATGGTTCCCTCACGCGCCTCGTCCGTGCCGACGTCGCTGGCGAATTTCATGCCATAGTCCCAGGCCGCTCGGCGCGGATCCTTGACGCGGAAAACCACCTCGTCCAGCCCGCCGGGATTGCCCCCGCCCAGCGCGCAGGCGTATTCCGCGAAGAACCTGCTTTTGGCCTGCCCGCACACCAACCCCAGTAGAACCGTCACGCGATCTCGGAGCTTCGGATGTGCTTGCATGGCCAGCCGAAACGCCTTGAGGTAGCACGGTTGGGCGATGACGGCGTATCGGCTCTTGTTGTCGAGAATGTGCTGGACGATCCGGCTCGTCTCGACCGGGTAGTAGCACGAGCGGGAACACGCCTGGACCTGTTCGGGCGAGTCGCACACGGCAAACTCGAACAGCCTGTCCCGCTCGCCAGTCGGCCGGACGCAACAGACACGGTCGACCCATCGCTCGGCCAGGAGCGCTTCCAACGTCCATGTCGCCAGCCCCCCCGACGCGCCGTTGGCCCGATGCCTCCGGCCGTTCGAGTACCCCACCCTCGCTTCCAGGTGGTAGCCGACCTCGGCATGGTGCTCGATCCCGGCCACGCCGCCAAATCGTTGCCGCGCCAGCGTGTCTTCGTTGTCGGTCTGATCGCACCAGAACGGGCACACTCTCAGGCACAGATCACACGTCGCCACGCACGCGTTTTTCGCGTCGCGGCAGGTGTACTCCCCGAACTCGTTGAATCCGATCGCCAAGGTGCGCTCGGGACAGATGCCCGCACACATGCCGCAGCCGATGCAGAGATCGTGCGCCACGACTTCCGAACAGACGTTGCAGACGGGGGGCGTCGTGGGGTCGCTCATTGTTGGGTCACCCCTGGGCACGGTCGCGACAGGATCGATCATTCATGGCGCGCACGGCCCGGGGCAGGTGCCTGCTGGCGCACGCCAAGCCACGGCGCGGCGCAGCCGTTCGCGTTCACGTGTCGTCGGACCGGTTTGGGCCTACCGTCGCTTTGACCGGAAGCAGTCGCGGCAATAGACGGGACGCCCTTGCGTCGGTTTGAACGGGACCGTCGTGGTGGCACCGCATTCCGCACAGACGGCCTCGTGGAACTCCCGCTGGGAGGAGCCACCGCCGTAACCGCGCCCGCCACCGCCACCGCCGAAGCCGCGACCACCACCACCACCACCGCCGCCCTCCGCCTTGCGCTTGTCGCGACACGCCCGGCAGCGCTTGGGCTCGTTGGTGAAGCCACGTTCGGCATAGCGGGCCTGGTCTTCAGCTGAGTGGATGAAGTCCTCCCCACAGTCGGCGCAACTAATCGTCTTGTCTTCGTACGGCATGGGTCTGTTCCTCCGATCTTACTTCGTAGGGCGGGTGTTGGCACCCGCTGGCGCCGGAACAGGGGAGGTTGGCCTGCCTCGTCAGGCCGATTGCCGTAGGCGTCGGGGGCTGATGGCCCAGCCTCCGGGTCCATCACCACATTCGCCTTGCGGCCGATACCCTTGTCCTGCCAAGGACACCTTGATCTCGAGGCCCTTGCTCCTGCTCCTTAAGTATGAACCACCTTAGCGATCCGGTCAAGACCTGTGTCGGCCCCAGTTGGCCCGCGACGGCAGGCGGGTTGCCGCGGCTCCCATCGCTGGGGACCGGATGATTGGCGTACCGTTGCCCGGGAACCTGGCCCTGCCGGTTCCTATGGCCTTGCGTGGCCGGCTTTCCTCGTGCGCAACGGGATCAGGTCGACGCGGCGGAACACGATCTCAGCCCCTTCGGACTGGATCTGGATTCGGCCCTTGCGCGGTCGGGCATCGACGCATCGATTC
>CAYOGX010000490.1:0-4708 GCA_964403235.1 uncultured Planctomycetales bacterium
CGAGACCTACATCCGCGCCAAGTGCGGGATCTTCGAGCACCAGGACCCGAGCACGGACCACGCGGTGGTCTGCGGGGAGGACGGGGTGGTCGTTCAGACGGCGGCCGCGGTACTCGACGGGCTCAAGGGCGTGTGGCTGTACGGGCTCGACGAGGAGGGGCAACCGACGGCCGTCTGCCAGGGCACGCGGACCGAGCCGTCGGACGAGCCGCGCCTGGAGATCTGGGAGGGGCTGGCGCTCGATCTGCCTGGCCGTCATAACCGCTTGAACGCCGCGGCGGCGTTTGCCGTCGGGCAGGTGCTGGATCTGCCGGGCGCGACGTGGACCCGGGCGCTACGGGATTTTGCCGGTCTGCCGCACCGATTGCAGCACGTGGCCGACGTGGACGGTGTGGCGTACTACGATGATTCGAAGAGCACGACGCCCGACGCGGCGATCACGGCCTTGCAGTCGTTCGACCGGCCGGCCGTGATCCTGCTGGGCGGCTATGACAAAAAGGCCGACTACGACGCGTTGGCCGACTGCGTCGTCGAGCGCGCCCGCGCCGCCGTCTGCTATGGCGCCACCGGCAAACAGATCCACGCCGCCATCGACGCGAAGCTGCATCTGGAGAGCGAGCTGGTGGTCTTCGACGCCGACAGTTTTGCCGAGGCCGTCGAGCTCGCCCGTCGGACGGCCGGACCCGGCGACGTGGTCGTGCTGTCACCGGCCTGCGCGAGTTGGGACATGTTCGCCAACTACGAGGCCCGTGGCGAGGCGTTCTGCCGGATCGTTCGAGAACGGGTGTCGTAACCGAAGGTGTTGCAGAGGCGCCGACCGGAGCAGTTGAATGGGTAGACGCGAATCGACAGGGCCTGGCGACGACGCGGATCAGGGCGCGTCGAACCGGATTCTGGGCGTCGCGGCCATCGTCCTGTCGGCCGCGATCGTGGCGCTGCTGATCGGCGGGGGCGTCTACTGGTGGATGACACCGTCAGAGACGGGCCTACCTGCCGGGCAGTTCGTCGAGTTCACCGGCACGCTGGTCGACCGGATCGAGTTGAACGCAGGTAGCCTGAAGGACTGGAACGTCCTGCTGATCAGTTCCGACACGACCCGGGCCGATCGAATCGCCTGCTACGGGAACCGCCAGATCCAGACCCCCGCGATCGACGGGTTGGCGCGACAGGGGGTGCTGTTCACCCAAGCCATCACGCCCGTGCCGATCACGCTACCGGGCCATGCGAGCATGCTGACGGGCCTGGACCCGCCGCGACACGGGGTCCGGTCCAACGGGCTGTTCCGTCTCCGCGAGGGGGTCGAGACGCTGGCGTCGCGGCTGGGCGCGAACGGTTACGCGACGGGCGCGGTGATTGGCGCTTTCGTGCTCGATGCGAAGTTCGGCCTGAACCGGGGCTTCGCCAGCTACGATGACGATCTGTCCGGTGGGGAGTCGCCGACCATATACGGCTACCGTGAACGGCGGGCCGGAAGCGTCAACGAGGCCGCCATCGCCTGGATCCGCCAGCACGCGAAGGAAAAGTTCTTCTGCTTCGTGCACTACTTCGACCCGCACTTTCCCTATACCCCGCCGCCGCCGTGGGATCAGCAGTACGCACAGAATCCCTACGACGGTGAGATCGCCTATGTGGACAGCCAGGTCGCCCGGCTGATGGCGGCCCTGGACGAACTCGACATGCGGGGCCGGACGCTGGTCATCTTCACCAGCGACCACGGAGAAAGCCTTGGCGAACACGGCGAGCGGACACATGCCGTGTTCATCTACGACGCGACGCAGCGCGTCCCGCTGATCTTCAGCGCACCCCCGCCATTCCCCCAGAACCGCATCGTGAAACGCCAGGTGGGCACGGTCGACATCGCGCCGACGGTGCTGGCGGTGCTGGGCGTGCCCCCGCTCGAGAGACCAGACGGCATCAGCCTGTTGGCGCCGCCGGAGGCCGGATTGCGGTCGATGTACATCGAATCGATCTACCCTAAGCTGTCGCACCACTGGGCGCCGCTTCTGGGGGTCCGCCGCGCCGACTACAAGTTCATCCACGCACCTAAACCGGAGCTGTACGACCTGCGTGCGGACCCGCACGAGCTGAACAATCTCTACGACGCCAACCGCGCGCTGGCGGCTCAGATGTATGACAAGCTGCGCGAAATGCTCGGCGCCGACCCCGAGACCGCCGCGGACGTGCAAGGCAACCTGCCGGTGGACGAGAAGACCCGCGCGATCCTTTCGAGCATCGGCTATGTGGTGCCGACGACGGCCCCGCGAGCGAGCACGCGAACGGCCGCGTTGCTCGACCCCAAAGACATGATCCAGGCCCAACTGATCCTGCTCAAGGCGCAGGAGTTGATCGGCAACGGGCAATACAGGGAGGCGGAGCAGTTGGTCCGGGAGTTCTTGGCGATCAGCCCGAACGACCCCGAGGGCGCGCAGACGGCTGGGCGGATCTACCGTCACCTGGGCCGGCTCGACGAGGCCCTCAAGTGGTACGGCAAGTCCGCCAGACTGGGCCATGAGCCCGCCGAGGCCTGGGCGGGCATTGGCGGGACCTACGTGCTCAAGAAGGACCTGACCAAGGCGGCTGAGGCCTACAAGACGGCGCTGAAGATCGATCCGCGCAACCCGTCCGCCCTGATCGGGATCGGGTGCATCTACGCCGAGTGGGATCGCCCCGTCGAGGCGATGAAGGCGTTTCAGGACGCGCTGAGCTACGGACGGGGGATCAACGCGGGCGTGGCCTACCTGGGGGTCAGCAACGTGCATCGCAAGGCGGGCAGGACCGCCGAGGCCGACGCGGCGTTGGCCAAGGCGATTGAGGTGGACCCCGGCAATCCCGCGGTAGCCAAGGTCGCCGCCTCGTTCAGCGAGGGGGCCGGCAACGCCGACCGGGCAATCGAGCAACTCCGCAAGGCCGCCGACACCTGGCCCACCACGGACAACCTGTGCCAGCTCGGCCGGCTGCTCATGGACCAAAAACGCTATCAGGACGCAGTCACCTATCTGCGCAAGGGCGTCGCCCTCGACCCCCACCAGGCCGATCTGCACTACCAGCTCGGCACCGCCCTGCTCGAGCTCAAACAGGCCGAACAGGGCGCCATACACATCAGCAAGGCCATGGAACTCGACCCAAACCACAGCGGCGCGCTGTCGCAAGCGGGAATCCTGTTCGCCAAGGCCGGCAGATTCAAGGAGGGCGAACGCCTCCTGAAACGGGCCGTCGAGAACGATCCCAACTCCTTCCTCGTGCGATACAACTACGCGTTGATCCTGGCCAACCTGGGCCAGTTCGATCAGGCCGCCCAGCAGCTACGCAAGTGTATCGAGCTCAACCCCGACTACGCCAAGGCTTTCTGTAAGCTCGGCCTGGTCCTCGCCGAGCAGGGCAAGCAGGCCGAAGCGATCGAGCAGTACCGAAAGGCCCTCAAGATCGACCCGAAGAACGCCGAGGCCAACGCGCTGCTCAAGGCCGCCGGCCAGTAGGGGGGCCACTCAGCACCTCGAACGTCCGGCCCATCGCCCGCGAGGAGCCATCTGCCCTGGCGTCGATCTGTCCGGGCGCAGCCAGAGAAACAGAGCTCGACGGGTCGGGTCTCGCTCGGGGCGGGCCGTCAGGGGCTCGGCTTTGGCGCCGTTTTGCCTCTGTCAGCAGCGACCGACAGCATGTCAACTGGCTTGGTTCCGGCGGGCGCTTGGAAGGCGAACTGCTTCTCCGGAAGCGTTGGCGAGAGATCCCAGTTCTCCAGCATTGCCGTGTAGCGAGGATGTCCGGCTTGGACCTTGTAGCTGAACAGCAGTTTTCGCGGCAGGGGACGGTCCCCGGTCTCGATCCAGATCTGCCAGTCGATCTGCTCGCCCTCAAAGGCGACATGGTGGTAGGCGATCTCGCCGATCTTGGCCGTGCCGACGTACCGGGCGGCCGTCGCCTTCGTGTTGGTCATCAAGGTCTTGAAGGCGCTGCTGCAGACCAGGTCGGAGAGGGGCACCGTCACGCCGTATCGCACGGCGATGTCATGGAGCATGACGTCGATCGTGCCGGGCACGCCCGTGGCAGCGTACTGGTTGCGCTTGCGATTGAGAATGGTGATGGTCTTACCGTCGTACCAGATGCCCCTGTCGAGGTGATCGCCTTTGACGGCGACGAACATCTTGTCGGGGCGCGAGACGTGAAGGGTTCGCCGGGCCGAGAGCCGGGCCTTCGCACCCGACCCGAGGTCCCGGTCCGTCGTTTCAGTGGCCTCAAAACTGAACTGCTGCGCCCTGGCCAGGTAGTCGCTCATTCGTTGGAGCAACGCGATGGGGCTGAGACTCGGACCGGCGGGACGCTGCGTTGCCCCCACAGGGGGTTCCACGACGACATACCGCGTCGCGCCGTCGCGCATTTCGGCCTTGTAGTAGGTGCGGTCATCGCAGTGGTAGGTATCGCCAGCGATGGTGACGGTTTGACACCCTGGCGGTAGTGTGGGGAACACGGCCCCGTAGGGCGGCGAGATCTCGACATAGAAGACGTTCGCCCCGTCGTAGCGCGGCTTGTAGCAGGTGAACCCGACGCGGTAGTAGGTGCGTCCGCGGAGTCGGAAGCTGACGTGGTCCTCCGGAAGACGGGCCAGGCCCACTAGTCCATGAGGGCCGCGGACCCGCTCAGCGTCACGACCGTCGGGGCCTGGCGCGGCAGTGACCGTGCGGCGCGGCGGTGGGGATATCGTATCCTTGGT
>CAYOGX010000491.1:0-3346 GCA_964403235.1 uncultured Planctomycetales bacterium
TCCGAGGCCAAGGCGCTGCACGGCAAGCGCGCGGTCCTGGTCGACCGTCCCGTGCTGGAGGGCATCGTTCACGTGGCCGCCGACCAGTACGTGCCCATCCAGCCGGGCCATTCCTATACGCTGTCGGCCTGGGTGCTCATCGAGCGCTGCAACGGCGGCAACGTCCGCATCTACCTCGACTATTGCAGCGCGGGCAAGGGCCGGATCAAGGCGGTCTGGGCCGAGACGACGCAGAAAACCGACGGCTGGCGGAAACTGACCGTCACCGAGCCGGCCCCCAAGCACGCCGCCTACGCCCGGCTGCTCGTGCCCTACGTCGACGGCGACACGCGCGTCTTCACCGATTGCGTCGCGCTGACGTCGCCCACAGGAGGCCTTGCGCCAAGCGACGGCCGGGGCGAGATCAGCAACCTATGCGCTACGCGGACCACCTGCAGCGCGGTCCACCTCGAGTGGACGTCCGACGCGCGGAAGCACGAGATTGACTACCGCTGCGTCGGTGAGCCGAAATGGCAGACCGACGGCAACGTCTGGTCACACTTCCACACCGTGATCATGTTGCACCCCGAGACCGAATACGAGTTCCGAGCCCGGGCCGTCCTGCCCCCGCGGTTCGACCAAGACGGCAAGCGGATCAGCGGCGGGCCCTGCAAGGACTCGCCTGTCCTCCGCGCCCGAACCCAGGCCGTGGCGCCGAAGACCTGGTCCGGCCTGAAGCTGGGGCCGACCCAACACATCGGCACCTTCCCCGCCAACACCGCCTATCCCTGCATCGAGTTCTACAAGGACCACTTCTACGTCGTCGAGTGCTGGGGCGGCGGGCTGCACCTGGCCAAGATCCGCCCGGCCGATTTCGCGGTGGTGTGGAAAAAGGAGATCGTCCCCAGGATCAAGACCGTCAGCACGTACCAGGGCATCCCCGACACGTGCATCCACCAGGACAAGCTCTACGTGATGTGGAACCGGCAGGCCACGGGCGACCCGAAGTACGTCATCATGGACTCGCGACAACTGTTGGTCACCTACGATCTCGAGACGGGCAAGCTCAGCCCCGAGACCGCTATCGAGTCGACCAAGCCCGGCTGCGGCACGTGGGAGGGCGGCCTGGACGTGTACCAGGGCAAGGTCTGGATGGTGTGGCTGGAGGTCTGGCTGAACGAGCAGAAGCGCCGCCGGACCCGCATGGTCATGCGCCCGCACGAGAACGGCAAGTTCACCGGCCTGGTCGTGTTCGACAACTGCCCGTCCGCCTACCCCTACGGCCCGTCGATCAGCCCCTTCGACGACAAGCTGATCCTGCTCTGGTCGGACCTCGAGGCCAACGAAAAGGACGTCGAGCGCGAACCGATCTGGTTCACGTTCTTCGACGGGCAGCGGTTCGGCAAGTCGGTCAAGTTCAACGACAAGGTCCGCAGCCGCTATGCCAAGGGCGCGCAGCTCGGCGACGCGTTCTACTGCGTCTACAAGTGCAACTCGCAGTACCCCAAGACCGGGTACATGTATCACGACCTGGCGCTCACGCGGATCGGCCCGGGCGGCCGGGACATCCGGACCACCTACTGGGTCGACGACGTGAAGTACAACTCGTCGCCCGACATGTGCCGCGCGGGCGACGCGCTCTACGCGGTCTACGGCAAGTTCGAGCACCTCTACGGCAAGCCCGAAGATCCTGCCAGAAACCACGGCAGCTTCTGGGGCAAGATCACGAAGTGAGTACCTATGGTCCGCACGGCGGACCCTACCGCATCGCGCGCGGAAACGCGCGCGGTTGCCATACCCTCATCCGTACCGACGGGCGGCGTCGAAATAGGCGCGGACGTTCTCGACGGGCGTGCCGTCGCGGAACGAATCGGAGCTGCCCAGGATGAACCCCCCGCCGGGCTTGCCGATCGCCATGGCCTCGCGGACCGTCCGCTCGATCAGCTCGGGCGTTCCCTCCTTGACGACGTAGAGCAGATCGACGTAGCCCTTGAAGCAGAGCCGATCGCCGAGCCGTCGCTTGGCCTGGGCCAGGTCGAAATCGCCCACCGGCGGCGGCGTGCACGTGCTGACCACGTCCACGCCCGCGTCGGCCAGCCAGTCGAGCACGCCCATCAGCTTGCCGTCGTCGTACAGGTGATACAGCCCACCGGCTGAATGGACGAGGGCCACGTGTTCGGTCAGCTTGGGCAGGAACACCTCCCACCAGATCGTCGGCGACCAGCCGGCCGACAGCGACTCGTAGAACCACGAGCCGAAGATGATCTCCACGCCGTCGTCCAATGCCGCGGCAGTCTCGGACATCATCCGCTCGTGGCACAGGTCGATCAGCGCGTCGAACAACGGGCGGTCTTCGTAGTAGTCGATCATGAGCTGCTGCATGCCGCGTGCGTCGCCGGCCCGGCAGTCGAGCACGCCGTAGACGTACAGCTCGACCAGGCCCCTGTCGCCGACGGTCCCGACGGCCTGGTGATAGGCGTCGTGGCCCCGGTGAAGCGGCCCCAGCAGGTAGCGCAACCGATCCACATCGTCGGCTGACTTGACCAGGTGCTCGACGATCGACGGGTTCGGCGAGATCCCCCAAACGTCCCCCGCCGGCGGGATCCGTACGACGTCCGACAGCGGGCCGGCGGGCGTGTGGAACGTCCGGCGGACGACCTCATATTCGCCCTCGCGCCCGCGGGTCTGCTCGACGGCCACCTCGGGCAGATCGTATTCGTCCGGCCAGGAGAAGATGTAGTTCGGGTTCGGCCCGCCCTGACACCAGAACGCGTCCCAGCCGAACTCGTCGCAACAGCGGAGATAGGTCGCCAACGACGCGTCGCCGTAGTGATCGATCAGCCAGGCCCAGATCCGCGGCGAGACCGGCACCCGGTCGGGTGGCTCGTGCCTGATGGCGGCGAGCAATCGTTCGCGAGAGGTCATGGTCGAACTCGCCAACCGGCGTGGCGCAGCGAGGCCAGTCTCCTAGATGGCATGGTCAGGCGCTGCCGCCCTTGGCTTCTACCTGCGCCTTGAGCGCCGCCACCTCTTGCTTCAGCGTCTCGATCTCCCTGTTGATGGCCAACACACGGAAGAAGGCGGGCAGGGCAAACGGCAGGCCCACCAGCGCAAACACAAATGCCATGACCGCGATCGCATCCATTCTCTGCTCCTCTGTTCTCGTGGCCTCGGGGGGCGCGCCTTGACGCACCCTCCGTACGGCGCAGGTTCTTCCGGATCGACTCGGTCCGGTCACAGCTTCCTCCTGGCCCGGTCGATCCGCCTCCGCACGCTCTCGGGGATCGGCGCAACGTCCAGTCGGGCCGACCAGTCTTTGAGCAGCTTGCGATGCTCGGCAAGCGCGGCGGCGTGCCGGGAGTCGCTG
>CAYOGX010000491.1:3356-4418 GCA_964403235.1 uncultured Planctomycetales bacterium
AGGTTCCTCGTCTCCCAGGGATCGTGCTTCATGTCGAACAGTTGCTCGACGGGATCGCCTTGATACGTGATGTATTTGTAGCCGGCCGTACGGATCATGCGGCCCGTGACCGCGACCTCCGCGGCGACGAAATCATGCCACTCGGTCGTGTTGCCCTCCAAGAGGGGCCTGAGGCTCTTACCGCGCATCTGTTGGGGCGGCCTGATCCCCGCGTAGTCGCACATCGTGGGCATCACGTCGAGCCCCGAGACCAGATGCGTCTCATCTCGGGCGTTGCGCTTCATTCGCTTCGGGCAAGAGACGACCAGCGGTACCTTCTCGGCCTCTTCGTAAAGGTAGTTCTTGACCACCATCTTGTGTCGGCCTCTGCCCTCACCGTGGTCTGCGGTGAACACGACAATCGTGTTGTCCGCCTGGCCGGAATCCTCCAACGCCCCCAAGACGCGCCCGATCTCGGCGTCGACCTCTTCCACCATGCGGTGGTAGCTCCAAATGTAGTAACGCCACTGCTCGTCAGACCACGACCGCTTTCTTTTTTCCTTGACCGACCGCGGTTCGTGCTCGTCGAACGTGAAATTTGGGGGCAGCTTCGGCAGGTCACCCGCGATGTCCGGGTACGCAAGCCGATCGGGCGCCCTGGAATGCATCGTGACGAATTGACAGATGTCGTGCGGTTGCAGGAACGAGGCGACGAGCAAGAACGGCTTGTCGCCTCTGCGATTGAGCAGGTACCCCTGCGAGGCGCGCGAGACGGCACCGTCACCCAAGGTGCCCTGCCCGCCCATCCCCGCCGGGATGACCGTGAATCCCTTGACGTTGTACGTGAAGCTTACGGGCAGGTGCCACTTGCCGATGTAGACGGTGTCGTATCCCTCCCGGCCGAGCCATTGACCCAGGTTGGGAATCGTCTCGCGGACACTCAGGCCGTTGACGATCACGCCCGTCTCGGTCGTCGGTCGCCCCGTAAACAGGCTGCTCCGCGCGGGCGAACAGAGGGGATTCGCGCTGTGCGACTGCATGAAGGAAACGCCGCCGCGCACCAGGCGATCCATGTTCGGCGTA
>CAYOGX010000491.1:4428-4705 GCA_964403235.1 uncultured Planctomycetales bacterium
GTATGGGCATCCGCGCAGCCCAGCGCGGAAATCGTATCCAGTCCCTGCTGGTCCGTGAGGATCAAGAGGAAATTGGGGCGGGGGCCCGAACCGCTCGGCCGACCCTTGCGTCCGAACGCCCGCCCCGTCCCAACGGCCGCCGTGCCCAACACGCCGAGCTCGAGGAATCGCCGTCGCGAAACCGGCCTCGACCCGTTGTGCCTTCTCGTTCTCATTTTCCCGGCCTCCTAGCCAACCGCTCGACGGACCTCTTGTGCTGCACCTGGACCTTCGGATC
>CAYOGX010000492.1:0-4702 GCA_964403235.1 uncultured Planctomycetales bacterium
AGGGCGGCGCGGCCGACAGCGTCCGTCGCGAGCGACGCGCGACCTTCATTGCCCGCGTCATGGAGGCATTCGGCTTCTTGGTCGACCAGAAGGCCGACCTGGTCAGAGCGCACCTCAAGCGGATCGAGCGACGCGAGGCGCTGTACCGGCTGGACATGTGCGGGCGATTGATGGGAGCAGCCAGGCAGGTCGACGCGAGCATGACCAGCGATACGTCGATCAACCGCTACGTGGAGCGGTTCCTGGCGGGGGACTACTCGCTCGGCCTGGCCCAACAGGCCGAGTCGGACACGTAGGGTCCGCCAGACCGGCCCTACGCGACGTCGAGATCGTTCGCGTTGTCACGAGGAGCCCGTGCGCCATGGGCGTTCGGTTGCTGATCGTCGATGATGAACAAGAGTTACGCCATACGTTGGCCGCGCAGTTGGACTGCCCGGACTTCGAGGTCCACGCCGCATCAACCGCCGAGCAAGCCGTCGCGATGGTCCGGCAACAGGCGTTCGACGTCGTGCTGCTGGACGTGCTCATGCCCGGCCTCGACGGGCTTGGCGCGCTCAAGCAGATCAAGCGGCTCCGCCCGTCCACCGAGGTCATCCTGCTGACGGGCCACGCCAGCATCCGGTCTGCGATGGACGGACTCGGCAAGGGGGCGTTCGACTACGTGATCAAGCCATGTCCCCGGTCCAACCTGCTGGGCAAGATCGAATCGGCCTGCGAAATCCGCCGTTGAAGGAAGAAGGGGTCAGGCGCGTTTTGGGGTCGCCGGCGCGCCTTGCCGACGTCCGTTCAGTGATCGACGCAGATGGCCACCATGGTGACGTCGTCGCGAGGCCACCGGTGGTCGGGGACCCGATCCAGGCGGCGCTCGATGTCGGTGAAGTGGTCCTCGATGGTTCCCTCGTGCAGGCCCTTGAACCATTCGGTCTGTTCAAGCAAATCACACTGATTGGCGGAACCACCTAGCAGCAGCGCCTCCAGGCCATCCGAGAAGAAGATCACCGTGTCACCCGTCTGGAGCTGCTCGTGCCGCAGCTCGAAACGGGCCTGGTCAAACGCCCCGATCAGTTCACCGTCGGTGCGAATCTGCCGGGCAGGGGTACCCGGACGGATCAGGATGGGATAGGGCAGTCCGCCGCGGGCCCAGGTGAGTATCCGCCGGTCATTGTCGTAGACGGCGCAGCAGGCGGTGACGAACTGGCACTGCTGAAGGTCGGCCTCCAGGACGTCGCGGTTGAGGCAGCCGAGCAATTCGTCCGGGGGGACGATGCGGTAGCTGTTTCCGTCGATCTCCTTGGGCCGCCAGGCCCCCTTGACGAACAACGTCAGCAGGGCCGCCGGCACGCCATGACCGGTCACGTCGGCCAACGAGATGCCGATGTGGGTCTCGTCGAGCCGTGCGATATCGTAGATGTCGCCGCTGACGTAGTCGACCGGCTTAAAGAGGGTGACGAAGCGAACACCTTCGCATTGAGGCAGCGCGTTCGGCAGGAAATCTCGCTGGACTTGGGCGGCCAGGCGGAGCTGCTCGTCGAGGTGGTTGGCCTCGTCCAACATCTTCCGGCCGCGTTGCATCATGTGCTCGGCCCGCTCCGTGATGTGCCTCAGCGGGTCGCCGTACTCACAGACCGTCGCCAACCGTGCCGTCAGCTCGTCCACGGGGGGGTCGACAGCGAAGCTGATCGGCACCCCGTCCGGACGGGCGGCCAATGCCAGCCCGTTAAGCGGGTCTTTGGTCAGGACCAGCGTCCCGCAGGGCCGATCCGCCAGCGAGGCGAAGACGCGCTCGATCCAGGGCTTGGCGGCCCGCTGGTCGCGCGGGGCCACGACGACGACGGCGTCGGCTTGGGGACAGGCCTCGGGCTGCCGGGCGCCTTCGACACGATCCACGGTCACGGCGGCGCTGGCACGATCCAATGCGCCCACCAACGCGGGAGGGAGGCCTTCACCATTCAGGATGATGTGTACGTGCGGCGAGTCCACGTTGTCCTCGGGCGTCGTAGAGGTGCCATCACCGACCCCGGGCGATGAGGGGCGCGGTGTCCATCGTTTAGTCTCGTCATCTGCGTCGGTGTTCTTTAGAATACGTTCGCTGATAATGGGCTTGGGCCGGTTATCGGGAGCACTTTGTCTCGGCCTACGGGGCCGGCGGACAGCCTCAGGTCTTGCTTTAGGTCAGGTGTGAGATGAGCTCAATCGGTTCCATCGATCCCGAGGTTCTCAAGACCGCCACGAAGCTGCGTCATGAGATCCATGCCCATCCGGAGGTGGGTTTCGACGTGCCGGAAACGGCCGATCGGGTCCTGCGGCACCTCGCCGATCTGCCCGGGCTGACGATCCGCAAGGGCGTGGGCGGACACGGCGTCGTGGCCACGCTTAACGCCGACCGCCCGGGCCGATGCGTCGCGCTGCGGGCCGATATGGACGCCCTGCCCCTGACCGAGGCCAACGACGTGCCCTATCGCTCTACCGTCCCGGGGCGGATGCACGCCTGCGGCCACGACGGGAACACGGCCTGTCTGGTCGGCGCGGCGATCATGTTGTCGGGGATGGCCGACGAGCTGCCCGGCAAGGTCAAGTTCATCTTCCAGCCGGCCGAGGAAGGCGGCGGTGGCGGGCGCGTCATGTGCGAGCAAGGCGCGTTGGACGACCCGCCGGTCGATGCCGCCTTTGCCCTTCACGCCTGGCCGGTATTGGCGTTAGGCCAAATCGGCGTGCGCAGTGGCCCGGCGCTGGCCTCGACGAACACGCCCAAGATCACCATCCGCGGCGTGGGCGGACATGGCGCCCACCCCGAGATGTGCGTCGACCCGGTGGTGGTGGCCGCCCACGTGGTCACGGCGTTGCAGACGATCTCCTCGCGGTTCACCAGCCCGACCGATCCGGTGGTCGTCACGATCTCACAGATCCACGCGGGCACGACGCACAATATCATCCCGTCCGAGGCCTACTTGGAGGGGACGATTCGTGCCCTGACGTCGGAGGTCCGGCAGCAAACCGGCGAGTGGGTGAGGCAGATCGCCGTCCAGACCGCCGCCGCCTACGGGGCCACCGCCGAGGTCGAGATCGAGCCGGGCTACCCCCCGCTCGTCAACGACCGCGCAGCCGCGGACCTAGTCACCGAGGTCGCCAGCGCCGTCGTCGGGCCCGACAACGTGGTGACCGACGAGCCGCTCAGCATGGGTGGTGAGGACTTCGCGTACTACGCCGAGCGCGTCCCTGCCGCGATGTGGCGACTGGGCGTTTGCCCGAAGGATGCTAACACCACGCCGGGTCTGCACACGCCACGGTTCGATTTCAATGATGACGCCCTCCCGATCGGCGTGAGGATGCACTCCCAGATCGCTCGACGGTTCCTCACCAACGGCTGATCGGGCGCCGGGGCGTACCCCCCGGGCGCATCGTGGGCTTGCCAGGTGGTTTCAGTTGACAACCCCCACGGGTTGGCTAGACTCGGCCGCGCCCACGATGGGCACCGTGCGGAAGAGGTACCGAATTACTGGCGAGGGTTTGGGAGAACGAATGGCGGCGCTCGAGAAGTTGATGGATGCGCAAGAGGGCGCACAAGCGGTGGGCCCCCTGCAGGCGCAGGCGGCGGGCGAACTTGGCCGCCTGATCCAGGCCCATGTCTATCCAGCATCCGTTGTGGGCTTCAAGGGACGCGTGATCGCCCTCGGGCGCTGCGGGAGGGGCAAGCGCCTTATTGTCGTGCGACGCGGCGACGCATCCGTTGGGCTGGCGGTTCAACCGGAGGCGACCGTAAACGGCGAGGTGGGCGGGCAATCGGCGACGGCGTGCGTCTACGAGATGAACGCGGATTCGGCCCGGTTCGTCCGCGAGTGGCTCCCGTTCACGCGACCGCAGGTGCTGGGTCTGACGCGATCGTTCGGCGCGGGAGATCGGCTGGGGTTGGCCGGGCCCGGACATATCCAGGCCCGGCGTCGGAACGGGAACGGCATCGCGATGGTCGTGGCGCAGCAGAGCGCGCGGGAGCTGACGCGGACCCACCGCACGCACCAAGAGGTGATCGACGCAGCCACGTGGGCCGTCCTCCAGGAGGGCTATCGCGAGCCCTGGGGGGCGGATGCGGACCATCTCAAGACCTTCGATGACGTGGCGGCCGCGGCTGACGCGGGGTTCACCCTGTTCACGATCGATCCCGGGGATCATGTGGACGACCAGGCCGACGCCGACGACAATGCCACGCTGATGGCCAAGTATGACCAGCTGCCGTGGGACACGCTCGAGACCACGGGCGACGCCCTGTGGCACGCGTACGTGGGCGTCACGTACGACCTGGGCGACGGCGTCCGTCTGGTCAGCGAGACGCCCGAGGACCTGATGCGGGCCGCCTGCAAATACGGCCGGGCCGTCGGGCACTCGGCGGCCATGGCACGCCGGATCACCGAGGTCATGGGCGACCGGCCGTTCGAGATCGAGGTCTCCGTCGACGAGACGGCCTCGCCGACCCGCGTGTTCGAGCACTTCTTCGTCGCCACCGAGCTAGAGCGGCTGGACGTACCGAACCTGGTCAGCCTCGCGCCGCGGTTCATCGGCGAGTTCGAGAAGGGCATCGACTACAAGGGCGATCTCGAACGGTTCGCCGAATCCGTCCGCCAGCACGTGGTCGTGGCGCGGCACAGCGGGCCCTACAAGCTGAGCATCCACTCGGGCAGCGACAAGTTCAGCGTCTATCCGATCGTGG
>CAYOGX010000493.1:0-4697 GCA_964403235.1 uncultured Planctomycetales bacterium
CGCCAGACCGATCAGTCCGACCGTACCCCAGTAGCGTCCGAACCAGGCCATGGCTTATGCCCTCCCAACGAGGGGGGCGGGGACGGGAACAGGGGCACTCGTTCGGCGGGGAGCGATACGCGGCAGCGGCGTCGCGGGCTCTCTAGTAGCCGCGTTCGCGCCGGTAGAGCTGGACGACGAAGTGGTGGATGTCGCGCAGGTTCTCGCGCCGGACGTGGAGGAGGACAAGGTGAAAACGTTTGCTGCCGCGACCGGTTCTTCGTATTCAATGGAAGCCCATTCTGGCTGAGTCTGGCGATTTCGGCGCGAACGAAAGGGAGCACGAGATGAAGATCGCCGTCATCTACCATTCGGAGACGGGCAACACGCGGAAGATGGCCGAGCTGGTGCGGGAGGGGTGCACGAGCGTGCCGGGCGTTGAGGCGGCGTGCATGTCGGTCGACGACGTCGATGGGGACTACGTGGCTGAGTCGAAGGCGGTGATCTTTGGCTCGCCGACGTACGAGGGGACGTGCAGTTGGCAGATGAAGCGGTTCCTCGATTCGGGGCCCAAGGGCGTGGCGGGGAAGCTGGGGGGCGTGTTCTGCTCGCAGAACTGGCCGGGCGGCGGCGGGGCGAGCTTCGCCGAGATGAGCATCATCGCCGGTCTGCTCGTGCTGGGCATGATCGTCTACTCCGGCGGCATCACCGTCGGGGCGCCGTACCTTCACTTCGGCGCGGTGTCGACCCGGGCGCCCGACGACGAGTTCTACCGCAAGCGCTGCATCAAGCTCGGCCAGAACATCGCCACCAAGGCCATGGAGCTGTTTGGCGACGAATAGTGTTTTGTGACACATGATTTGACGGACGGGTACGCCGCCATACCGAGCCGGCCCGTCCCCGGGCCGGTCGAGTATGTGTAGCGTGTTGCCATTCGAACCATGACCGGCCCGAGGACGGGCCGGCTCTGATGGGAAAGCACTTATCCGTCAATTCACCTGTCACAGAACAATAGCTTCGGGTGCGGGCGGGTGGCATGGCTAGGCTCCGACCCGCGAGGGTCGGCGTTTACCCGTGTTCGTATGGGGACACGCTATGGCACGGGCAAGCTTCGCTCGTGCCTCGCTCAGCCTGCCCATGCGACCCAGGAACACAACACGAGACTTCCCTACCGAGAATGGGGATAATGACCGGGTTTTCTCGGAACCTGGGCGCTGGTGGTGAGTCTAACAGATGTGTCAGTGTTCGGTCCGACACGAAGAGCGGGCTTCCACATCGGGTGGTGGCGTTTTATCGCTGAGCGGTACGTAGGAGGAATGGTATGAGACCGATTCGCGAGTTCTCCGGACGTCTGTCTGTGGCCCTGACGCTGGCGGTCTTTGCGTGCGACGTATGCGCCGAAGCCCAGGCCCGGGGTGATTCCAAGGCGGTCGCGGAAGGAAACACGGCCTTCGCGCTGGATCTGTACGGCAAGCTGGCGCAGAACAAGGGAAACCTGTGCGTCGCCCCTCACAGTATCTCGACCGCGCTGGCCATGACCTACGCAGGCGCGCGCGGGGATACCGAGAAGCAAATGGCCAAGGTGTTGCACTTCAGCCTGGATCAGAATCGTCTGCATCCGGGATTCGCCGCCTTGGAGGCCCCGTTGAGGGCCTTGCAGGCGACCGGAGACGTCGAGCTGCGCGTCGCGAATGCGCTTTGGCCTCAGAAAGGTCACCCGTTCCGCAGCGAGTTCCTCGACGTGACGAAGCGGTACTACGGCGCGGCCATTGAGTGCGTGGATTTCGTAAAGGCCCGGGAGGCGGCGCGCAAGAAGATCAACACCTGGGCCAAGCAGGAGACGAAAGACAGAATCCCCGAGCTGATCCCACCAGGCCTTTTCACTGATTGGACGCGCCTCGTCCTGACCAACGCCATCTACTTCAAGGGTAACTGGCAGAGCCAGTTCGAGGCGAAACGCACGACGATGGCGCCCTTCCGGATCGCGGCCGGCAAGTCCGCCAAGGTCCCCATGATGGTCCAGGACCGGAAGTTCCGCTACATGGAAGAGGACAACGTGCAGGTCCTCGAGCTGCCCTACGTAGGCAATGCGTTGTCGATGATCGTGCTGCTGCCCAAGCGGGTTGGGGGCTTGGGCGACCTGGAGGCCAGCCTCAGCACACAGAACCTTTCGAAATGGCTGGGTCGCCTCCGGGAAACGACAGTCCAGACCCAGCTGCCGAAGTTCAAATTGTCCTCCAAGCTCAAGCTGGCTGACACGCTTGTTTCGATGGGCATGTCGGACGCGTTCGACATGAAAAAGGCCGACTTCTCGGGCATGGACGGGCGCAGGTGGCTCTACATCTCTGCGGTCGTCCATGAAACGTTCGTGACTGTCAACGAAGAGGGCTCCGAGGCCGCAGGGGCGACCGCGGTGGTGATGAAGCTCCGGAGCCGGCCGCCCGCCCGGGCGGTGTTCCACGCGAACCATCCCTTCGTATTTGTCATCCGCCACAACCCGTCGGGAAGCCTCCTGTTCGTTGGCAGGGTCGTGGACCCGAGGGGCTGACCCGTCGTCGGCTAACGTAGATCGAGGCGCGGCGCCGGACACCGCACTCAAATCTCGCGTATCGGAGGGCGGACGGCGGCGTTGACGTTGGTCTTGGCAGAGGGCATGCTTTGCAGACCCAAGGTTGGCTTGGGAGCGGCATGCTCATGGACAAGACGGGTCTTGGCAGACAGACGAGCGTCGTCGGTCGAGAGCTGCATCAGCTCCTGGGGCTGCTGGCTGCGCTGGCGGTGATCTATGGGCTGATGGTGGGGCTGTCGGCGATCGAGATTGGCGAGTCGTTTTGGGACGTCGGCTCGTGGCGGCTGCGGCCGCCGATCCTGCTGATCGATCGGGCCGGACACGTCGACTGGACCAATCAGCGGAACATCCTGGAGCAAGGGGCCATCAACGTCGTTCTCGGCGTGGGGATGACGCTGGTCATCCTGTCGGGTGAGATCGATTTGTCGGTCGGCTCGGTGCTGACGCTGTGCAACGTGTTGTTCGTCGTCGGGGCGAGCCCGACCGACGGGGCGGGCAGCACCGCGTTGGGGATTGCGCTGGCGTTAGGGGCGGGGCTGATCGTGGGGTGCATCAATGGGGTCTTGACGGCCCGGTTCGGCGCGCCGTCGTTTGTGGTCACGCTGGGGATGCTGATGGCGGCGGCGGGGGCTGCGCATCTGGTGACGATCGGCGTGAGCGACGGCCAGCCGATGTTCCACATGTGCTTCGCGCCGACCAAGCACGTGATCCCGGTGGTCTCGTCGGTGGGCATCGTCGCGATCGCGTGGGTGGTGCTGGGCAGGACGCGTTTCGGCCGACACGTCTACGCAGTGGGCGGCAACGCCGAGGCGGCCCGGTTGAGCGGCATCTCGGTGGTGGGCGTCAAGATCGGCGTGTTCGCGATCGCCGGTCTGGCCGCGGGCCTGGCGGGCATCGTCAAGTGGGCGCGGGTCTCGTCGGGCACGCACGTGGTCGAGGAGCCCTACGAGCTGTACGCGATCGCGGCGGCCGTCATCGGCGGCACGAGCCTGATGGGCGGGCGCGGCAACGTGCTGGGCACGTTCGTCGGCGCCCTGATCATCGCCGTGCTGATCAAGGGGCTCAACACGCTGGGCGTGCACGAGAGCGTGCAGAAGATTACCATCGGCGCGGTCATCGTCACCGCCGTGCTGTACGACCGCAGGCGGCAGGCCGCCTTGAGCTAGGCCAGTTCCGTAGCGACGGGAGGCGCGTGGGGATTCCACCAGGAGCCAATGGACATGAACACCAGATTCCGAACGACGGCTGTGGCCTTGATGGCCACATTGCTGGGCACCGCCTGGTCAGGTTGCCAAAAGGAGACGCGCCCGCGCATCGCCCTGATCATGAAGGCGTTGACGAACCCGTTCTTCCACACGATGGAGCTCGGTGCGAGGCGGGCGGCCAAAGAGCACGGCGTGGACCTGCTGGTGATGTCGGTCGACCGGGAGACCGATTTCTCCAAGCAGGGCGGGTTGGTCGAGAACGCGATCAGCCAGGGCGTCGACGCGATCCTGATCGCGCCGGCCGACAGCAAGGCCATCGTCAGCCCGCTGCTGGACGCCCAGAAGAGGGGCATCCGCATCATCAATCTGGACAACCGGATCGATCCAGCCTCCGCCAAGGGCGTGGGACTGAAGATTGAGACCTTTATCGGACCCGACAACGCCGAGGGCGCCCACAAGGCCACGCGTCACCTGATCAAGCTGATCGGCGGGGCGGGCAACGTGGCCATGCTCGAGGGCATCCCCGGCGTCGACAACGCCGAACAGCGAAAGCGCGGCTTTGAAAAGGCCGTGGCCGAGACCAAGGGCAAGGTCAAGTGCGTCGCCTCGGAAAGCGCCGATTGGATGACCGGGCCGGCCCAGCGAAAGATGGCGGGTATCCTGGCCCGGCATGCGGACATCAAGGGCATCTTCTGCGCGAACGACAGCATGGCCTTGGGCGCGATTCAGGCGGTCGAGACGGCCGGCAAGGCGGGCAAGGTCTTCATCGTCGCCTACGATAACCTCAAGGCCGCCCAAGACGCCATCCGCGCCGGAAAGATGCACGGCACGATCGAGCAGCATCCCGATCTGATGGGCGAGAAGGGCGTCGAGACGGCGCTCGAGATCCTAGCCGGCAAGACCGTGCCTAAGGAAATCCCCATCACGACTGACCTGATCACGGC